>JAPLLP010000198.1:0-1664 GCA_026387515.1 Candidatus Omnitrophota bacterium
CTGCGCCGGCACCAGCGTATTTCAGTGAATCCGAGCTCCACCAATCATCATTAGCTATGCCATTATATACATAACCACCTACTCCACCAGCAAGAGTCCATGTACCGTAAGAAGTCCAAGTAGTAGGACTTATAGCGTTTTTATAAAGATCAGTTGTTTTGACATATGGTAATACGGTGGTATATAAATAAGATGCCGCGTAACCAGCTGCTGCGCCGGCACCAGCGTATTTCAGTGAATCCCAGCTTGTCCAATCATCATTAGCTATGCCATTATATACATAACCAGCTCCTGCTCCAACAGCTGCACTTATCCACGGGTTATTAAATACGTAGCTACCGAAGGAGCCTATTGCAGCCGACGCTACCGTTATACCTACCGTAAGAAATAACCCTTGTTGAGTTTGGAGATAAGCTTTGTGTATCTCAGCGCTTAGCGCATCTTGATATTTTGTTCTTGCAGCTGTACCAGCTGTCCTTCCCCTTTTACTGGCAGCCGAGTTGGGGTCAAAACTAAAAGGCCTTCCTGCGCCAAGGATTTTCTTACTCTCCTGCGCGGATAATAACATACCTGCTGGGCTATTGCTTACCAAAGCGAACCCAGTAAATTCTTCCTGGAACTTTGCTTTAGGCAGGAATTCTTCCTTGTGGTTATCACTGAAGTAAACTTTGTCATCAGCAATACGGGTAACTAAGACATAGTGGTCGCCGTTAACGTGCGCAATAAAAGGTACGGGGAGAATTGAGAATTGAGAATTGAGAATTGAGGTATCTAATTTAACCGGGTAAAGCTTGGAGCCGAAAAATTCGGAAGCTTTAGAAAGAGCATATAAAGAGGTCTTAATTACTTCAGGGTTTCCTTCTGGTTTAACCACATCATTTAAAATATCTATGGTAAGAGCCATGATAGCGATATCTTGCTCCTGCACCTCAGGGACAGTCCCCTTCGGGGAGAGTCCCTTCGTATAAGTCAAATAGTCATAAAGCGCCTTGGAACCGCAAGGACGGCCTTTAAGCCATTCAAAGATTTCATCAATTCTCTGATTGGACATTTTTAAAGGCTTTTCCAGCTCAACAGTCAGATTGGACGAAATCTTAATTGCGGTTATGGGCTTATTGGCGATATCTTTAAGAATATTACGAATGGCTACAGCAGTATCAATATTGCGGATATTTTGCAGATAATTTGGGGTAAAAGTATTGCCAAGGCTACCTGCTGCGGGTTTATTCCAGAGCACCCGCCAGTCATATTCTACTGCTTGGGCTGCCTGTTCAGGCAAGAAGACCGCTATAACAATAAAAGCAACCACGCGGATCCAAGCCTTAAAACTGGATTTGAATTTTGGCTTGGTTTCGGGTTGCTTTGTTTGATCTTCTGTCCGTGGCTTTGGATTAAACATTTTTTTACCTATTTGTTAAGTAAAAAAAATAAATTCTTCCCCTTACCCCTATACTTCTTATGATCTTCGCAGCTTCTTTTACGCTTTTCATAATCAGTTAATAAAGTGTTTTCTAAATCTATTATTAAGTTCTTAAATAAAAAACCGAGCTGTCAAACATCAATTTCTCGTCGGTGTTCGGCAGCCCGGCTATCCTTGAAACATTTACTATTTTGTATCTTTGAGGATCCGTGGCTTTGCGCCCCCAGATTACTCTGGGTTTGCC
>JAPLLP010000198.1:1671-2265 GCA_026387515.1 Candidatus Omnitrophota bacterium
GTCGCTGTCAAGTAAAAAAATGCCTATTTTTGATAGCGGTTTCTTTTCCAAAAAATGCGATAATTGTTATTAAAAAACCCGATAAAAACATCGTTATTACATGGGAAAGAACTGAGAATTGAGTATTGAGTATTAAGAATTGAGAATTAAGAACTGAGAATTGAGAACCTTAGTCAAAAATAAAGCCTATACTATGATAAACACTAGACTGGACAATTGTGAATACATTAGGACCAGAGTGGACATTTTTATTAATATTGCTTCTTAGAATGGACAATTTATGCTTGTGTAATTACCATTAGCAAAGTGTCAAAATGTCATGTAGTAGGGTGTCAAAGTGTCAAGTGTCAAAGAAGGGCTTTGATGGAACGAGATAAACCATGTAAAAGAACACCTACGTCAGATCTTATCCTTTCCAGTTTTTCGTACTCTTCTTTTACAAGATATCCAAGATTCATAGATACTTCAAGAAGGTATTCTGTTTCCACCAAGGACCTGTTCGCTATATTCAAAAAATTCAAAAAGTCCCTTTTACTACTACTAGCCTGGCCTTCTACTATGTTAGCTGCTATGGACAATGTTGCTCTTCTTAAT
>JAPLLP010000278.1 GCA_026387515.1 Candidatus Omnitrophota bacterium
CACCCGAACACCGCCAAGGCTGCTGCCCCGGCCATAAGCCCCAAAGCTGCGCCGCAGGAATACCACAGCCACCGTTGCGCCAAAAATTCCACCCGCTCTCGCTCCGGCCCCGGCAGCATGGCGGGGCCAGAACCACTAGACAAAGAGATTTTTTCTATCATCTTCACTAACAGGCCTTGTTGTTCCTCAAAAAACTGCCGCTGCTCAGAGGACAATCCCTTACCAGGTTCAACTATCACAACACAGCCAGAGTCCTGCAGTTTTAATAATGCCTGCTGGGGGGCTTGGCCCGTAACTAATTTTTTAAACTCTTCTATCCGCCCAATAGTAAGGCCAACGAACATCTTTCCCATCTCCTGAAGATTATTGCCAGATACAGAATATCCCTGTATCGCAAATATCAATTCATCAGAGAGTTTAGGCATAAGTTCGCTTTCAGAAAAAACGCTAAAGGTGATTATCCCGCATGAGCCGTCACTGAATTTCCTTGCGGCAGCAGGGGTGGCGGCATCTGAAAGGCAGACACCGTAGTTGTTTCTTTCGTTTAGAAACTGCTCGGCATCAGCGAGTTCAAACTGAGAACTACCCTTAGAAACATCTACCCCTAATCCCAAAACATCTTCTTCTGCTATACCTGTAATACTTTTGTTCCCCGGATTCAAACTCAGCAACACAGAAGAATCATCCAACTTCACCACCCAATCCTTCGTCCCCCATAAGGCATTTTGTCCTATTACTAAACCAGCCTTTACTCCTTCTTTTATCAGCTGGTCCAACAACCAGGCTGCGCTAGTTAAACAGTCCCATCCTTGAAAGACCCTGTTTTTTAACACAATGAGAAGGCCTTTGTTTATGCCAGGCAGCAATATCTCAAGAGAGGAATCCGGGTGCATTAAGTCAACTCCAAAGCCAAATTTCTCTAAAGGATATTTCTGGCGACCAGCCTCCAATACCACGATGGAGCCAAGCGAACTCTTTGCTGTTGCCGGGACTGTGCAGGTAAGCCAGGCTATGAAGTTCAATAAGCTGTGCCACAAGATAGGCAGAATTACCGCGCTTATACGCAGAGTTTTAATCCAAATGCTCCGGCGTACCTGACGGTGCGCCTGCCTTACCGATATCGGCAAGAAACGTTCTAGCGCGCGCAACGCTATTTCGCTTACAAAGGCCGGTATGACTAAGATAACCGCGCCCAAAGCCATGGAAACTGTACCAAAAACCTCTACATCGTAAGAAAGAAATCTAAGCTTAATGGTTTCATTAACTGTCGGAGGGCGCCACTGGTCATGCGCTACATCATAAACATCTCCGTGCTGCTCCACGAATTTATCCGCGGAAATCACCGCGCCCCAGCACAGGGATGCTTCAAGGCTTGATGGTAAAATACCGAACCTTTTCAGCTCCTCTTTGATCGGCGCGCGGCCCACTACGTCCCAGAAGGTTACCAGAGCCGGATTCTTGGCTGAGCTTTTCATCATCGCGGGAACATTCGCCTTGACGGAGGCACATAACCCTACTAAAAAGATGTTGTCAAGGACAGCCAGGTTGATTGACTCGAAAAGATGTTTTAACAAATGAAATAGAAAGCTACCTATCCACCACCAAAGGGCCAGGCAGATTACCAGCATAGCTATAGTTATCGCTGTACTTATAGCGAAAGGAACCTTGGTTTTCCATTCAGCATCTTCTTCGTTAGTATCAGAAGAATGCTGTAAAGAATGATTCTCCGGCTCCCATTTTTGTTTTTTGCCTTCCTTGGCGGGAGCCTCTGTTTCCAGATCAAGCATTAACTCCAACGCCTTAAGGGCCTCGGAACCATCCTCTTTAATAGACACTGAGTTTGTGTAACCTTCGACTACCTTTAGCATTGTTATCACCGAATCCCTTAGCCGGTAAAGTGCAGCCGAAAGATCAGGCCGATTTTCAGTTCCGAGCCAGCCCTCGACACAGGACAATGATTGAATAGTTGCCAATCCTGTTGTCCGCACGCGCTCGGGATACAAGGTAATGGGAAGCTCCAATGATCTTTCTATAATCATACAGCTTTGCGCAAGCAAAGACGGATACCAAATCATAAGGCAACCGGCAAAAGCAATCCATTGAGGATAAAATACCGGGAAAGGCGAGAAATCGAAGGGGTATGCCAGATAAACCACAAATCACCTTCATGAATGTTAGCAAGCAACCGCTTCAGGCGATCAAGGGCGTCTTCCCACTTTTTCTGGTCTGCGCCTAGAAGGTCAGAAGCGATACTGTTCGCTGAGCTTCTAAAATATAGATTACATATAAAATCTTGCATCATCGTGAATATAATAATACCTGCGGTAGCGAAAAATCCTGCCACTAATATAGAATGCCATTTAAAGATCCATGCGCAGGAAACAATATATATACATATCAATAGGCTAAAACGAACGATTGGCGGCCCGTCAAAAAACCAACGTTCTGCGAACTCGTGAAAAGATTCAAAGCTCACATGGGGAAGAGATGTATTTATGATCATGTCTGGAGCAATCTCCCGTTCTCTCGTTTGCCATGTAACGCGTAAAAATAAAAATGCGTAAAGAAACCCTCCCGCCAACAATACCCACCCTGCATATTCAACGATTGGCCTCAATTCACCCAAAAACAACAAGCAATCCGCCAACCCAATGAACGCGGCGGCACAGGCTATGCTAAAAGTGATACCTATCGCCTTCAGGTATCCCCTGCGCACGGATTCGATATCTCTAGCAATCCTCTGTGCCCAGATGGTATCTTCTTTACTACTCTCCCATTGCTCAAATTCATGTTTAAGTAGGCGGGATAAATCCGCTTCCTTATTTTTGCTGGAGAGCAATTCCGCGAGTTCCAGGCGTAGATATGTCGCGGCCACAAGTTTTCCGGTATCTTTCTTAAGGGTAAGGGCGGAGATAAATCTTCCAAGGGCCCGGTTCCTCCACAAGTAGAATGGCCCAAACCGCCTAAACCAGGGATACCGGGAAACAACAAAACGCAGCCTTGGATCAATGATCAGTTTCCCAATTTCGGCAGACTCTAACAACGAGCCTTGCGTTTCTTTAGAAAGCTGCGTGAAGGTAAAGATGCGGCCTTGATCCTGGGCTGCTTCAAGGTTACGGATTACGCCTTGCCGAATTTCAGGCGCGATGCTGCCGTCTATTCCATATACGCCCAACCCGCAGGCGCGAACATCGCCTGTTTCGCTTCCTGGGAAATTCTTCTCTTCCTTAGCGGGCGATGTGGCAACACATCCAATAATACCCAGAAAAGGAAGGAAATTTCTTAGCGCATCAAAATTTGGTACAAAGGTTGCGGAAGGCACATACCATTTGATCAACAGGCATAATGCCCCAAGGCCTAATATTGCCGCAAGGACAAACAATCCCTTGTGCGATTTAAGCCAGGACATAAATTTATAATAGCGCTCAAAACCCAGCGGCTTAGTCCGGCTCACAATTCCGTCAGATACGGTGGCGCTGGGGATTTCGCAATACTGCTCAAAGATTACCCTAAAGGCAGGAGGTATAAATGAAAGGATAAAGCTGGCCTTAAACAAGGCCCAGATGATTTTAAAACCCAGTAAATCATAGAACTTCTTCTCTTCTTCTGATTTCTTAGCCCGCGCCCAAAACATTACTCCCCAATTGCCGATAGTAATAATTACGCCGAAGGTAAGGATACAGATAAGCCTTAAACCAAACTGCAAAAATACCGGAAGCAAAACAAACCAAGGACACCAGGCCGGAATGAGCTGTAACACATTGTAAAGTATATGAGTAAGTATCTGCAGGGAGCCGCAGCCAAAGGTTATCTTAGCTAAACGCAACCAATCATAACCCTGCCAATCCCCGCGTTTTGCGCGCTGCAATCCCTGCGTAAGCATATCCGCGATAAACCAGCTCACCATGCCCGTTCCGATATCTATTGCCGCGGCCGCGGGATATATGAGTTGGCCTGAAGCAAAAGCCAGGTCTTTATATAGAAAATAGTAGCTCATCCCGCCAAAAGCATTAATCATTAAAAGCGCTAACATTAATCCAATATGCAAATATCCCAGATACCTGAATACCGCGCCGTGGCGCTGGAAAAATTTCTGTATCCGGGGCATCTTTTTTTGCACGGCTTCTGGACGGCGGCCAAAATCAAGCCATTTTGCATCAAGGTCGTATCTTCCTACATAACTATATAGCGCTTCTAGAGAGTTTAACGGCGGGAGTTCATTAACAACGGGCCTGGGATTAAATGCCTCAGCCTGGACACGCAAGGCGCCCCATTCCCATTTACCTTCATAGTGCGCCTGCTCATGTACCCAGAGGGAATGACGGGTGAATTCGGAAAGTTCTCCGTGCGGGATATGCCATATAAATTTATCTTCTTTAAGACTGACGATAGGCCGGATTAATGCATAGACAGGTATAAGCGGGATAAACAACCATAGAGGCGGAGAACGGATAAACCGGCCGTAAATACACTGCAGCTGTTTTAAGTAGCCTTCAGCAGAAACTTTTAAAAAACCTTCTCTCGCATGCTTATTATTTTTTAAAATTCCGAAATATGCCAGGCCAAAAAGTTGGGTAATAACGCGGGAGTGCTGCGGCTCGGGAGATATGGGTTTTTTTGTCTCCCGCGCATCCTCTGCCTTACCCAGAAGATAAATATACCTGAAGGCTTCATCAATTGAAAGGCCCTGCCGGCGCGTCGTACGATAAGCAAGTTCCCCTATTGTTGAACCATAAATATACGCCCACGATATGGGTTCTCCTGCGGGGCTAAGGACAAAAGAACGATTGGCGTATTCTCCCTCGCGCAGCTGAGGCAATTTATAATCTTCGTCTCTCAGCGTATGAGAAACTTCCTTCAGGATCTCTTGTACCGCCTTATGATTCTCCGCTATGCTATTTTTCTCATCTTCAATATACGCCACACAGCGGGCAAGTAAGCTTGGCGTTGATAGCGTTTTGCGCACGGTAGCTTCCCGCAACACAGGATCCGCTAGGGCGGCTAAAGAAGTGCTTGAAAAAGCAACCCCCAGGAAATCAACACGGTCCTCATCGCCATTTTCCTGTCTTACCCCTAATTTATATAAGACTAATTTTGCATATGCATTCGCTAATAATCGATTGTTGGGAAGGCCCAGCGCGTGGGCTAATTCATGGGCAGCAGCTTGAATGAAATTAAAAGACCCTTCATCATTAATGAAGTCGGAGCGTAAAGATATCTTATAGCCGCTGGCTTCTCCGCTCACATCCGTACCTGCGTTTAATGAAACGGGCTTCCCTCTTGACTGCCACAATAAATACAGCAGCGGAAATAATAAACAAAAAAATAACTTTCCGATAAATGTTCTTTTTGTAATCCTTTGTTCCCGATACTCATAGATGTACCTCCCTAATAGCATAAAGCAGAGCGCATTAATTGCATATACTATAACCCTAAAGGCCCACAAGGCAACCTTCTCGCTGCTCGAAAGCCTAAACTCCCTGAAAGAAATGCTGTCAAGAATCTCTTCCTTTTTTGAGCCGAGATTCAACGTATAGACGCTATCGTAAATATCGATTATTTTACCGACTAGTTCTCTCTGCTTAGGATTTAAGCCGGGTGCCTGCCTCGGCGCTGCCTCCGCCCTATTCAAAGACACTCCCAACCCTGCTCCGCATAAGAATTGACGCCTCGTTATTTTTGTACTATCACCCGCTAACCCGGCCTCTTGATCTTGGCCGAGATTGCATACGGTCAAAACATTATCCTGGGTATCGTAAACAAAATTTAACCCTAAAAACTCTAATTGTTTTTTGTTCGCATCATGCGAAATGACTCTAGGCGCCAAGAGAAAATCACGAAAATTACATTTTACTAGGGACAGTCCTCGATCTAAAATCTTGCCAAAGTCTGCGCTTGCATTCTGGAAACGTATCCGATACGGCTGTTGAAAGAAACCCCAAAGCACAGCGTTAAGATGCATCCACTTGACCCTGTTTGCTATGCTTAATTCCCGCATTACCTCATATCCGTTTTCAAAACGTATCTGGCTCAAGAAATCCTCCAGTAAAGGCCACCTACCGATATAATCTTGGGTGTATTCATTGATCCGCGCCTCTTTATCCCCATCCCGGGCCATGATTTCTTGATACGCTTTTTTCCGTGAGGCATAGGTAAGATTTTCCTGGGCGCAAACAATAAGGCCGCGAATAACCCTGCGCTCCAAAGCGCAAAATGCCTTGTCGCAATATTCACGATATTCTTGCCTATTAGATATGGGCGCATCCAGCGAACGCAGGCGCAGATAATAAAAATCATGCAATAATATCTTTGCCTCAAATATCTCCTCGGCTAACATAGCGTCGGTTTCAGTGTGGTTTGTCCCCACAAATTTTCCGTCCTCTATTCTCACTTCCGGTTCTCTACTAGGTATCCATCCCTCATAAAGAGGATTAACAATGCGCACGCTTTGCTCGCTGGCTATCCTTGTCCCCGGATACGGCACAACAATGACCGTATTATGGTCTTCGTTTCTGGCAAACCAACCCCAAGGTAACGGTTGCACATCATCTAGAAAACGCGCGGTGCGATAAACACTCTGCCAATCCTGTCCGGGAAGGCCGAGCAATAAATACCAATGCACCCCTACGCCTAATTGATTAGCAAATTTTGTAATGTCTTTGAGATGCTCAAGATCTAAACCCTTACCTACG
The DNA here is from genome assembly GCA_026387515.1 of Candidatus Omnitrophota bacterium. The sequence continues at coordinate 6,693 of JAPLLP010000278.1, forward strand.
CCTTTGAGTACCTTTTTATCACTTGTTTCAACACCCAACTCCAAGAATACAAGGCCGCGTTTACGCTCAGGATGCGCCATCTTTCTTAGCAAATCAACGCTTATATCATCAGCGCATGCGCCGATAGTATAGATTATGTCTAAATCCGCCTTATTTATCAGATCGACCAATTTTTCTAGCCGACCCTGCCCCGCAGCTACATTATTCCCGGTAAACGCAAACCACCTAAAGCCCATCTTCATAAGGTATCTGACCTCTTCCATTACGCTCTCGGGACCGCGTAAACGGACACAGCCATTATATATAGCGCGCTGGCCGCAGTAAAAGCAGTTCCTGTGGCACCCTATATCGGTAAGTATGGCCACCTGTCTATTTCTGTTGTCCCTGAAATCAGTCAAATTCCCATAAAATAAATCCAGGCTTTTTGCGGCAAAAGGGTATTTATCCAATTCTAAAACTGCTTGGCGAGGTTGATAAGCAGCGTTTTCTCCTTTGCGCACTATTCCTGCTACGCCCGAGAAATCAGAAAGCCTGGTAGCTCCGGGCGCGCGCGCGGCGAGCAAGGCTATCTCGCAAAAGGTTTCCACGCTTTCACCGATGCAGCCGATCTGAAACTCGGTATTCTTCATAGCCCATTCGGGTTCTACGGAAACCAGCACACCTCCAATAACACGTAATGCTTGGGGAACAAATTTCTTAAATGCCGCCGCGCAAGCCACGGCTAATTTCTTTTCTTCACTCAAAGCAGTAAGCCCGACAATAATAGGCTTAAACCCTCTTTGACTACCCATGTAATATCTTACGTAAGTTTCAATGGTCGCATCTGCCGGCTTATTCCCTAAATTCAATACCCTGATATCAAAATCAGGATAGCCTGAAGCATCTCTTTGAATAATCTCATTTTTCCCTAATCTTTGAGCAAATGCATGCAGGAATTCTTTGTCACGTAAAGGGCTGGCAAGGGTACCAGCGAGAATATGCTGGCCCGGGTCCCAGGCTTGACCATAGGGGCCGGTCTGATAATTGATGGCCAGGAGAATGCCCGGCTTGCTTTTTGCGCCATTCGCCACCCCCACCGGTTCGCCCGGCCGGGTGCCTACACGCACTCCCCAGTTATGCAGAGCGTGCTTAAAGACTGAAATATGATAGGCAAAACAAAATTCGAGGGGGTGGAATTTCCTTAGGGACTCGTGCATTAGGCTAAACCATTTCTCATCATCAACGCGTTTGAAAAGGGCTTCACAGTTAGGCAATCCCTGATGGTCTTTCTTAAATCTTTCCGTGCCATTGGCAGATAAACCATATTTTAACGCCTCCCTACGGGGAGCATACCATTCTGCTATCCATTGTGCTACTTTACGCTGCCAGGTACGGGGAGAGTTAACCCACGCGTAGTAAATGCGGCCGTAACGGGTATGCGGGGCTACGCCAGGAGATAATTTATCATACTCCAAAACATATGTTGTAGGCCCACGCGGAACATTAACTATCCTTACCACTTTATAGCCGCGGAAATGATCCCCAATTTTTAAACCCAACTCCAGAGGTAAAGGACCGACTACATAATCAATCTTTCTTTCCGCTGCAGCAGTCACAGTGCCTATCTGCTGGTCCGCTTGATTATTGCCATACATAAACCATGGCGTGTGGATATCTACATAGACATAATCACCTCTTTTTTTGGCCTCTTCAACCAGAAGCTCAACCTGCGCTGGCGTAAGCTCTGGTAAAACTTCTCCCTTAAACGGCTCGTAATGGCCTCTCTTTAATTCCTTTCTTAAGAGAAGCGGATTTGTCCCCCAGCCTCCTGTTTGCCAGATAACAACATGTTTCTTCCCCTCAATTGTTTCTTGGGTTGCTTTTACCAAAGCCCGCCAATCCGGCCAGGTTTGCTGTTCATTCCTCACAACCTCCACTGATTGATTGATATTCAGGCCAAAGATTAATGCCAATAAAACCGGGCTGAATTTAGCGCATTTTTCTATAAGATAATTCAAAAATATTCCGCCTAAGATCGCGCCAAACAGCACGCTTAGATTGAGATTTTTCAACAACGCTATATCGTGCGCCATATAAATGTGATATATAATCACCAAAGCTACTCCCAGGGTTAAAAACCAGAGCAAAACTAGCGCTTCTTTCTTTACTAACGATTTAGCCCTGAATGGTTTTGCGCGAACAACCCAGCACAAGCCTGTCGTGACCAAGACCGGCAAAGCCATAACCAGAGCCTCCATAAAGATCGCCCCCCTTCCCATCGGGGCCTTTCCGATAAAACTCATACCTAAAGAATGTAGTGCCAATATATCATGTCCAGATATGAAGAAATATCCCAGAACAAATAGCGTAAAAGGCAGGACAAAATATATTCTGAATACTGAAACTACCTCTGCCGCTTTTACAGACTTCTTTAATAGTCCGGGTAGATATAAATTTCTGGCATAAGCTGTTACAAACAATACAAAAGGCAGGTATAACCACAATGCATACCTGCTAGCCAAAGCTAGGGATAGAGAAACGACCGCTAACACAAATGATTTTTTACGATTTTCTTTTATGCCTTTAAGCATCTGCCAGAGGCCAAAAGCAAAAAACATGATCCCCGGAGCATCATAAGTGCCTAAATTGCTGATAAATAAAGCCGGGGCAGAAAGCCCGTATAAAAGTGCGGATAACCAGGCCACCCGCGCCCTGTTTTGTTCTTTCACAAATGCTTCCGATATCATTTTAGCCATCTTATAAACAGAATAGATTGTAAGTAATCCGCATATAGCAGCCAAAATGCGTAGGCCATAAGTCCCACCTATAAGATTAGCTATGAGCCCCATAACCGGATAAATGTATTTTGAACCCGATGGCTTGATGTATTTTTCGCCGTTTAAGTCCGGCCAGATATTGGAATAAAGGGATTCATCAACAAATTCGCCGTTGAAATTAATATTATAAAATCTTAAAAATATGGCCATAACCGTAATGACTCCTAAAAGTACAGTAAGAGGCGCTGAAAATGGCTTACCCATCATTGCCGGCTTACCTTCCCAGAGCCAGAAGAAGCGGGAATTTTTCTCCTTATGTCTTCTCACTGCCTCTTCGTAAGTAACGATTCTAGGATCAGTCTCAGCTGCAAAGAACATAATATCATCCCGATCTTCAATGGGGTGGCTTTTCACAAAGGTTTCATTGTCTATCGGCGGCATCCAGAGGAACTTATTTCTCCTGCGATATTCCTCCCAGCGGGGAACGATCCTGGTGACCCAAAGGGCATTGAGGAAGAGGAAAAGTAGCGCAAACAGGATACTGACTATACAGGGAATGCCCAATAATCCAAACTCAAAGGCACAACATACCGCCGTGGCTCCGGAAAAAAATAAAGCATAAGACAACACGATGTGAATAATCCGGCCGACAAGCATCATTGCGGGATTAATTGATAACCTAGCTTTGTTGCGCTTAATAACCTTCTGTATCTCTTTACGGCCGTCCTCAAGGTCGAATTGCCGCAAAGAACGCAATACCTTAATTGCCCTGGCTCCCGGATCAGTCTGGATAAATTGATTCTCTAAAGCAAGGAGCTCGGACAGGGTAAGATCGGGGTTATTCAATCCGGATGTGATTTCCCCAAGGGCGCTTTCTGCTCTTCTAATCTTGGCTAATTCCGAATCTACTTCAAGGGCCAGGCCGGCTAATGCCTCTTGCAAAGAGACCCGCGCAGGCCCAACCTGTACCGATATCTCGCCTGGAGTTAGACTTGCCGCCTGCAATAGGGATTCTATTTTGCGCGCCATTGATAGCTCAGCTATATTTGCAGCCGGCGCGCCCTCGCCGCGTAGGGCCTTGACCAATATACCGCCTCTGTGCTCCGCAAAAAGCCAATTCCTGAGGGTATCTATTTCGTTTTGAACTGACCCTTGAATTGGAAAAACCCTGCCCTTCTTCTGCGCTACACTATCAATGGCAGAAAGCCTTGTGGTAAGGCCGAAGCCAAGTTTCTCTGGCCTGGGCTCTGCTACTCTTTGCCTCAAGGTTTCAGAAGGAAGCGTCTGTTGCAATTCTGCTTCGTCCCGAGCATTATTCACTGCTGTCATAGTTTGCTCTAATTCTTTCCGCAGTTGAGCCGCCTCTGCGGCAAATATAGTTTCAAATACCTCAAATTGGATTTCTATTTTTCTCATTAATTCTTTAATCAGCCGATCTTTTACCGCGTCAGGATGGTTCCAGGGAATAAGCGTAAAAAGCGCTTTCAGTTGCGCATAAATCGGAAGATCGCTTTTGGTTTTTAGCTGCCCTATCTGAGCTTGAATCACAGTAATCTCTGCATAGGCAGGTTGTATTATCTTGGAACGATTAATACTCTGCCTAGCTGTAAGGAAATATTCATCAGCCACCCTCAGTAATGTGGGTATATGGCCTTTACCCGTAATTCCTCTTTCTATTAATCTTGCGCGCAGGGCAAGAAAATTGTTTTCCAACTGGCCAAATTCTTCTTCTTGTTCCGCTTCGCAATAACCTAATGCCTCTCTGGCAAAATTAAGTAAATCTGCTTGCGCCTCTTTAACCTCTTGACGCAGCGCTGCCTGCTGCGCCTTGCGTTCTTCTTCCAACTGTCGCAGCCTCTCTGCTTCGGCTTTTGAACGTGCCGCTTCGGCCAAACGCCATTCTTCTCTTTTTATGCGCTTTCTTTCCCTAGCTTCTTCGATGCGCGTTTCTGCTTCCTGCAAAGCAGATTGCGCCTGATTAATCAATAAACTTACTGCTTCTACCTCTGGGATGTCTACCAAGCTTAAGTTTATCTCTTCTAAACGCCTGCGCAAATTTGCTAACGCAGCCTCAGCTCCCTCACCTTCTGCTTTAATCGCCCCCGCCTGTTTGATAATATCTTTTAACGCAATAAAAGCAGCCTGCATTTTTTCAATTGCATTCATAGTCCTTAAAAGCATGCTTCTGCCTGTACATTCAAAATCCCCGAATTCCCTTAAGACAGGAGCAACTAATTTCCACGCCCCTGCGAAATCTCCCCGGTGGACTAATTCAGCTGCGCGCGCAGTAGTATATGCCGGCACAATATAGCCAAAACTATGCAGGCTGCTTTCTATATCCGCGCGGTTTAATACTTTACGATAGACCCTATCCTCCGTAGTCTCTGTCTTACTTAATGCCTGACAGGCATCCATAAACCTATTTATATTTGCCAGCCGATAAGAAAGGCAGGCCCTTGCTTGGCCGCATCTTAATCTGGCAAAAAGTGTTTGGTCCCCTTCTGAATTTAGCCGTCCCTCTCTTGCCCGTCCCTGGATCATCTCTAAATATTTGGCTTCCTCGGTAACCAATCCATCCTGCTCAAAGAGGAAAAATCTTACGCAGCCGTC
>JAPLLP010000348.1 GCA_026387515.1 Candidatus Omnitrophota bacterium
CAATCAATACCTAATTTATCCGTGCTCCCCAGAGAGGTTTCGATAATTCTGGCCTCAATCATTACTTGAGGGATCATTTTATCCAATTCCTTGATTATCCCGCCGATCTTTAAAAGGTTAGACTTAATATCGGTAATAATAACGGTATTGGTCCGGCCTTCCAGCGTGATATTGCCCCGCGGAGAAACTAACTTTTCCAAGGCGGTTTTTATGTCCTGGGCCCGTGAATAATTCAAAACAAAGGTCTGGGTATCTACCGGCTCGGCTACCTCTGCCTCTTGCCTGGCCTTGCGCTGCTGGGAAAGCTTCTCCAAGGAAGAAACCATAATCACTTTATCGTTTAACCATTCATAACCAAAATCCTGGGTCTTGACGATCGTGTCGAGCGCCTTTTCCCACTGCACCCCTACCAGGCGTATCGTAACATTACCCATCACCTCCGGGGTCGCCACGATGTTTATCCCCGACTTATAGGAAATTATTTTAAGCACATTGCGGATATCCGCATCCTTAAAATCAAGGGTAACCAGATCATTCGCCGCGGCAATCTGAGGCGGCGTAACAGCCACAGCCGCTTCCGGCGGAACCTCAAGGGCCGCCTGTTTTTTAGCCTCCTTCGGTGTTTGAGCGAATGACGATCCTACAATCAAAAAAACTCCTAAAAAAGCATGCAGCGCCAGTATTTTTGCCTGCTGCCAGTTTTTCATTCTTCAGCCTCCTTGCTTAATATAACCTCGCGAACCTTATCATCTTTTTTTAGCACGAGCTTATTTTTTTCGATAGCCATGACTTCAAACCCCAATACCCGGTCTCCCACCTTAACCACGTTAGAGTTTACTACCGCAAAACTTACCCCTTTTTCGTCATAGATGATGCCTTCGACTAATATATCATCCGATCTCTTATCCTCAACAGCGTCCAGCTGGACCAAGCGCCCATCCGCAGTAATCAGGGGTATAAAAGGATTGCGTTTGCCCTTCTGGTCATAAGTAAACCTCTCTTGGGCAAAAACATAACGGCATACGAAAACCACAAGACAAACAAAGAACATTAATATAAATACTGCCCGTTTTGCGTTGGGAGTTTTGCTTTGTGCCTTTTTATTTTTTGGCATATACCTTAAGAACTAAAGTGATTTTTTCCCGGTAAATATCCTGCGGGTCGGATGCTATGCGCATATTCGAAACGTTAACATTAGCTACTGTACTCTCTAATTCGTTAAGAAACTTACCCAGGGCATGATAGTCCCCGTAAAGCTCAAGATTAATCACCAGGCCGATAAATTTCCCTGCCGGGCCGGGTTCCTTTGGCCCGACATTTATCTGCATCAGCTTAAGATTGTTATTGTTGACAACGGTAGAAACCAACTCAAGCAATACCGGTTGCTCAGCTTGATAAAATGTTCTCTTGGGCTTAAAATAGTCTTTGCCAAAAGCGGACTGTTTCTGCTCGAAATCCTTGATAATCAATAGGTTCTTGTTTAGATATTCCCGGCCGAGGACAATCCTAGTTATTTTTTTTGCCGCATTCCTCAACGCCACTATCTGAGGCACTAATAAAAACCTAGTATCAATAAAAAGAAAAAGGGCAACGCAAAAACAAAATAAAATAAGCTTCTTATTATCCTGGATTATCGTTTCCCGCAAGCGGTAAACCTGCGCGAAGACCTTATCCTTTAGAAGCCCTATATCAAAAACCTTTTTCATCGAGTCCTCAAAATACCTTGCAGACTAAAATCCACCACATCATAAGTAACAATAACTCTTCTCTTAAGCGGCCCGGGCTCCAACGAAACAAAATCCCTATAAAAATTGGAGTCTTTTTTCAGGGCGTCGAGATATGAATTCATCAGGCCGACTTCATTTTTTTGTAAAGAAATTATTGAGCCTCGCAATTGAAAATTCTTGTCGTTAAATATAAGCTCTTTTAACCAGATCCCGCCGGGAAGATCACTACTCAAACAACTCAACTTCTCCGACCAGCTTATTGCCGGACCAGACTGGCCTGTTAGGTAGTCGTCCTGAAATAAATACCCATATTCCTGCTTGAAATTATCCACCTTCTTTAGCAATGGCTCCTGCTGTTGCCAGGCGACAGTTTCGATCCCCAGCCTAAATTCGCGGACGACAAAAACAAACCCCAGCAAAATATGCAATACTAGTAACGCAGCCAACAAGCCAGCGGATACATATACTGCGTAATCCCGCGGAGTTAAAGTTACGTTGTTACGCGCCTTTAATTCTTCTGGTAATAGGTTTATCTGTATCATTTAACGTAAGGCCAAACCCACGGCTACCGCCAATTGCGAAGCTATAGATTTTAGGTTTTGCGCGTCTAATTCTGCGCCGAAAATTATCTTTCGCAGTGGATCCCAAAAATCAACTTCTATCCCCAGCATATTAGCCAGGGTATCTTTAAAACCCGGTAATTTGGTACCCGCGCCGCTTAAGAATATTTTACCTACGGTAGAGGCATTCTGGCTCTCATAATAATCAAATGACGTCCTTATTTCCCTGGACAACGAAGAAACCACTGATTCGGTCGCTGCCAATAAGCCTGAGGCCTGAGCCGGATCATATTTAAGTTTCTCCGCTTCTGCCTGCGCGAAATCCAGGTGCAGCAATTCCTGTAATTTCTCTGTAAAATTATCTCCGCCCAGATGTATATCCCGGTTTAACCCGGGAAGCAGCTCGTCGACAATACTAAGATTGGTAGTCTTATTTCCAACATTTAGCAACGCCAGGGTCTTGGCGGAAGCCTTATCTTCGGAATAATTAAATAAAAAAGCATTTATCATGCTAAGGGAATCAACATCTATAAGATTAACCCTTAACCCGGGGCTTTCAAACAATTTTAGGCGCGAGTTTATAAAATCCTTCTTTACCGCACACACCAACACCAACATCTTATTATCCGCCAGATCCGTCCTTAAAATATGCGCATCCAGATACACCTCGTTTATATCAAAAGGTATGTGTTTTTGAACCTCAAATTTGAGGGATTGATTCAATTCCTCCGGCTGCATCTTCGGAAAGACCACATATCTGGTAACTACTGCGCTTCCGGACACAGAAATATTAACTCTGTCAAACTTGTATTTCTCGGCCAGATCTTTTACGACCTCCGCGAGCGGCTTCCGGTAACCGGCTACCTCGCATGCCACAAGCTCAACCGTTTCTTTAAGAAACCTCAATTTAATTAGTTTTGCCGAGGAAGTTCCGATATCTAAACCCACACTAAACCGGGGTTTTAAAAAGCGGGATCTTATGCCTTCTAAATTTATCATTCTTTTTTCAGGCAGCTTTCTTGGGTTATCGATCCGCCGGTGGTAACCGTGTAAACTAACAGCCCGGTTAGGCCGCATTTAGCAGGTACGACAACACAACGGTATCCCGAACTATCCAAACGCGGGCAGGTATAAACATATCCTTTAAAATATGTTAAAGCGGAATAATCGCGATCCAGATAAGCGGGCACGGTTAAAGTCAGAGGCGCGAGGCGATCCGGGAAGACATTGTGGTTATCCTTGGCATAATTCTCAAGGGCCGTAGAGATCAATTTTAGGGTGGTCAAAGAATCAGCCTGATTGCGTAAAATGCTTATGCGCATAACCTGCTCTAAACCAACACGCAAGAGAAACGCGCACAGTGCAATAACAATCATTATGGTTACAAAACTCCGGGCTTGGTTATTTTTCATAGTAGATGAACACCTATGGCCAGGCGCCTATTAGCGCGGGGTGTTATAACCTCTTCATAATAAAGAGGTAAATATATTTATTATTTTAACACAAATATCTGTTAGCGCAAGAAAAAAGGGGACATCCTAAAAATGCCCCCAATCAAGGTTTCATAGTAATGAACACCCGCGCAAATTCCCCCGCAGGGGACACTGGCCCAAATCCTATTTGGGCCAGGTAGCCGCTTAGCGCGGGGTGTCTATTAATCATTTCTCGTGATTATATAGGCGCGCCGTTGGCGTCGTTAAGCCTTAATACCCCACTCTCGTCAATAAAGAATGTCCTTATCCCGGTAACATTAGCCGTGACCGGTGCAGCTATGCAGGTATACTGATTTGCATTTACCAGGCTATAGGTAAAACTATACCCCTGCTTTGCCCCTGCACCCAAAGTCGCATCAATATACGGAGGATTAGCCCCGGATAAAGCAGCCAGGTTGGCAGGATAGGTATTGTTCATCGCGCGAAAACTTTCGCAGGCAGTGCTTATAACTCTTAATGAAACAAGCGCCGCAGATTCATTAGCAGATAGCCTGGGACGCAGCAAGTTCGGTATAGCGATGGCAGCCAATAAAGCGATGATCGCCACTACTATCATGATTTCAACGAGGGTAAAACCTCTATTCTTTATCATATAGGATTAACGAGTGGCCCTTTACGAACTAACACCCCGCGCAGATAGGATTTACGCGGGTGTACCCTTGCTGGGCAAAAAAGAGGCAATGATAATCTTTACCATTGCCTCTTTTTATTAAATAAGTAGCATCTACTATTATATAGGTGCGCCGGTGGCGTCGGTAAGTCTTAATACCCCACTCTCGTCAACAAAGAATATCCTACTACCGGTAACATTAGCCGTGACCGGTGCAGCTGTGCAGGTATACTGATTCGCATTTACCAAGGCATAGGTAAAACTATACCCCTGCTTTGCCCCTGCACCTAAAGTCGCATCAATATACGGAGGATTAGCCCCGGATAAAGCAGCCAGGTTGGCAGGATAGGAATTGTTCGCAGCGCGGAAACTTTCGCAGGCAGTGCTTACAGTACGCAGAGCCGCGATAGCTGCTGACTCATTGGCGTTCAAGCGTGCGCGCAGCAAGTTCGGTATAGCGATGGCAGCCAATAAAGCGATGATCGCCACTACTATCATGATTTCAACGAGCGTAAAACCTTTTTTGGTCATTCTGTAGACCTCCTTCCTTAGGTAGAATTAACTTTTACGCACTATTTTCTTTGTAGGCTATTTTATGAAACCTTTGACTTGTATGTGGTTACCTAGTGCGTGGTTACCTAGTGTATTTTTATATCAATTTTTTGAAGGTTTGTCAAGGATTATATGTTTTCTCTGAACCAGGCGATAGTCTGGGTCAAGCCATCTACCAACTGAACCTTAGGCTTCCATTTCAAAATCTTTTTAGCCAACGTTATGTCGGGTTGACGCTGTTTAGGGTCATCCTCCGGCAAAGACTTATAAACTATGCGGCTGGTTGTCGGAATCAGTCCAGTGACCGTCTTGGCCAATTCTAAAATAGTGAACTCATTAGGGTTACCCAGGTTTATCGGAGAATTCAATCTCGCAGTTAAAAGACGTAGCAATCCCTCCACCAGATCATCCACGAAACAAAAACTGCGCGTCTGTTCCCCTTTACCATAAACCGTAATAGGCAAACCCTTTAACGCCTGGTAAATAAAATTAGGCACTACCCTGCCGTCTTGCATACGCATCCTCGGGCCATAGGTATTAAATATCCGCGCGATCCTGACGTCTATTCTATGCACCCGATGATATGCCATTGTAAGGGCCTCGGCAAAACGTTTGGATTCATCATAGCAGCCGCGCACACCCACGCAGTTTACGTTTCCCCAGTAGGTCTCAGTTTGAGGGTGCACCAGGGGATCACCATAGATCTCGGAGGTCGAGGCCAGGAGAAAAACAGCTCGTTTTTCTTTTGCCAATCCTAAAGCATTGTGCGTACCCAGAGAGCCGGATTTAAGGGTTTGAATGGGGAATTGCAAATAATCCTGCGGAGAGGCCAAAGACGCCAGGTGCAGCACATAATCGACCTTCCCTTTTATATTAATGAACTTCGTCACATTGTGCCGGAGAAACTCAAAATCTTTATCCTGTAGAAGTTTCTTTATATTATCCTGGGTACCGGTAATGAAATTATCCAGGCAGATAACCTTAAAACCTTTATCTACTAGGCGATCGCAAAGATGCGAGCCTATGAAGCCGGCTCCGCCTGTGACTACAGCCGTTTTCTTTCTCATGCTTGCTCCAATTTTTGCTTAAAATAGTCCATGGCCAACCTCAGGCCTTTTTCAAAATCCACTGACGGATAATAACCCAGCACTTTCTGCGCCCTTGATATATCCGCGCGGGTCTTAAAGACGTCTCCCGGGCGGATAGCCAGAAAAACCGGTTTAATTTTCTTTCCGGCAATACGGTTTAAAATCCTAACTAATTCCAGAATGCTATAGTCTTTGCCATTCGCGATATTAAAAACATCGCCTTTGCCGTCATTAGCTCTACGCAAGGCACGCAAATTAGCATCCACCACATTACCGACATAAGTAAAATCGCGCGATTGCCTACCCGTGCCATATATGGGGGGAGGCTCATTTTTCAAAATACAGCTGATGAATTTTGGCACTACCACGGCATACTCGTCATCCAAGGATTGACGCTCTCCAAAAACATTAAAATAGCGTAACGACGTAGTTGCCAGGCCGTGATGTCGGCTAAAAATCCGGCAGTAGTGTTCTCCGGTAAGTTTGGTGAGCGCGTATGGAGAGATAGGATAAGGAACAAAAGTTTCCTTCTCGGGAAAATTTTCTACATCGCCGTATATAGAACTAGACGATGCAAAGACAAAATGCCTGATCTTGTTCTTAAACGCAGCCAAAAGCATATTAAGGGTACCGCCTATATTAACTTCATTATAGAGTCCGGGCATCCCCATGGATTTAGGTACGCTGCGCAAGGCTGCCTGATGCAGAACGAAATCAATCCCTCTTGCTGCTTTAAAACAGGTACGTTTATTGCGGATATCGCCTTTAATCAGCTCTATTTTATTTATTACCCTGGACAGATGCTCTTTCGTGCCGCTAGAGAAATCATCCAGCACCCGTACAGCTCGCCCTTCTTTAACCAAGCGTACTACGATGTGCGAACCGATGAATCCGGCGCCTCCGGTAACCAAATAGCGTTCTTTCATAATCTATAGATCTTCTCGTTAACAATCCCCTTATAGACATTACGCGTATCAAAGATAAGACGGGCATTTTTCAACACTAACGCATAATCGATAGAAGAATGGTCTGTAACAATAAGCACGCAATCAAATCTCTTTATTGCCCGGGGTGTCAGCTTTATTGAATCCAGGCGCAGGTGATTTATTCTTAAGTAAGGGATAAGTGGATCGTAATAAGAAATCGCGGTGTTTTTCTGCGTCAAGCCTTCAATAATATCCAGCGCCGGAGACTTGCGTAAATCCAAAACATCCTTCTTATAGGTTACCCCGACGACTAAGACCTTTGAGTTTTTTAGTTTCAAGCCGGATTTA
>JAPLLP010000088.1 GCA_026387515.1 Candidatus Omnitrophota bacterium
GAACCGTACCTCGCTCAACCCGCCCTCCAAACTTCCGGAGAATATTATTGCCCGCATCGGTAAAAGGGAGATCGCGCAGTCCGAGATCGATACTGCAATAGAAAATGTTCCGCAGTGGATGCGCGGGGCGCTGGCTACCGATGAGGGTAAATTGAAATTCATCCGTCAGTATGTAGCCGGAGAGATCCTTTACGATAAGGCCAAGAGGCTGGGGTTTGACCGTAATCCCAGGATCATCGAGGCGGTTAACGATTACAAGAAGAATGTTACTGTGCAGGCATTGATGCAGAAAGAGGTAGAGCAGAGCCTTAAAATCGATGCCGATGACCTGGTGTTATATTATAAGGCTAATAAAGAGAAATATGTGGTTCCCGAAAAGATCAAGGTTTCTTATCTGGAATCCGGTGATAAGGATAAGAAAGAAGATATTGTCGCAAGTCTTAAGGCAGGCAAGGGTAGAAAATCGGATCAGTGGATAGAAAAGAATTTTACCTTTATACCCGATATCGGAGAGGTCAAAGATGTGGTCTCCGGACTCTTTAAGCTGGATAAGGGATCATGCTCGGAACCCACAAAGATAAATGATAAGACCTATATATTTTTGATTGAGGATAAGCAACCGGAAAAACAGCTTAGCTTTGAAGAAGTCAAGAGCCAGGTTGAGGGTGAATATAAGAACAAGAAACAGCAGGAAATTATTAGTAGCCTGGTGGATAAGTCACTGGAGCAGCAAGAGGTAGAGATCCTATTTAAGCCGAACAAGGAAAATGGCAATCAGAAAAAATAGGCTTAGCGCCGTTTATTTTAGCTTGATTTTACTGGCAAATCCCTGTTTTTGCTTTGCCGCAAAAAGCGGCACACCAACCCCTCCGATAACAGTGAAGACCCAGGTAGATAAGAATTCTGTCAGCATCGGCGATAAGGTAAAATACAGCATCTGTATCTTGGCGGACAAAGGTATAGAGGTTGAGTTTCCGGTCTTCCAGGAGAATCTGGGAGATTTCGCGGTCAAGGATTTTGGTAAATCTACCCGTACATTCTTCAGCAGGAAAACCATAATCCAGTGGTATCTCTTGGATACCTATATTACCGGTAAATATACCTTGCCCAAGCCGGTTATTAAATATAGGCATTATAAAGATAAGGAGTGGAATCAGATAGAGGGTAGTCAGCTGGAGGTAGAGGTAAAGAGTTTGCTAGATAAATCCGACGCGCACCTGGCGATACGAGACATAAAGGCCCCGGTTAACCTGCCGGTAAAATGGTTAAAGTTTTTTATTCTAGGGGGAATCGTTTTAATTATTTTCGGGGGAGTTTTAGCTTATGGCTATTTCCGCAAGAAAAAGGTTATCCTGGAGAATGCTTTTAAAAGGCCGGCACATGAGATCGCATTTGAACAATTGGAGGCATTAAGGAACAAGGATTATATTTCTAAAGGCCAGGTTAAAGAATACTATTCTGAGATCTCTATGATTATCCGCTATTACTTGGAGAATAGGTTTAGCCTGCGCGCGCCGGAGATGACTACCGAAGAGTTTTTAGCCCACGTGCGTGATTATTCGCCTTTGGCCGATGAACATAAAGCGCTTTTAAAGGAATTCTTGTCGCGCTGCGACATGGTGAAGTTTGCCAAATACGCCCCTTCTAAAGAGGAGATAGAATCGGTATTTGACTCGGCGAAGAATTTTATAGAACAGACTAAAGATGAACTTCCATAATCCTTTCTTTCTTATTCTCATTCCCGTTTTCGCGTTGATTTTTTTTCTGGCGAGGAAGAAAAACGCGGATTCGTCGTTCCGATTTTCTTCAGGTGAATTGTTAAAGGATCTCAGGCCTTCTTTTAAATTAAGGCTGGCGGGATATCTGGCATATTTAAGGCCGCTGGCGGCATGTCTAATAATTTTAGCCATAGCCAGGCCCCAATCTCCGGTTGCCGATTCCAGGATAGAGTCAGAGGGGATCGATATTGTTTTGGCGCTTGATTGTTCCACGAGTATGCTTGCCGAAGATTTTCTGCTCCAAGGAAAGAGGCAGAGCAGGATAGAGGTGATCAAGAATGTGGTAAAGGAATTTATAAAGGGCAGGAGCAATGACCGCATAGGGTTAGTGGCATTTGCCGCGCGGGCTTACACGGTCTGTCCCTTGACCCTTGATTACGGCTGGCTTTTGGATAATTTAGAGCGGGTTAAAACCGGGATGATCGAAGATGGTACGGCGATAGGCTCAGGCATAGCTACTTCTTTAAACCGCCTCAGGGAGTCAAAGGCCAAGAGCAAGGTAGTCATACTTTTGACCGACGGGCGTAACAATATGGGTAAGATCTCTCCGCTTACCGCGGCAGAAGCGACCAAGGCTATGCGGGTGAAGGTTTATGCAATAGGAGCGGGGGCCAAGGGGCTGGTGCCTTATCCGGTCAAGGATTTCTTTGGCAATACCGTGTATCAACCTATGCAGATAGATATAGACGAAGATACGCTTTCTAAGATTGCCGATATAACCGGAGCTAAATATTTCCGGGCTACCGATACTGAAAGCCTAAAATCCATTTACCGGGAGATCGACAGGCTGGAGAAGACGCCCATAGAAGAGAAAGGATACCTGGAATATAATGAGTTATTTCCGCTATTCTTGATCTCCGGTCTATTGATGTTATTTTTGGAAATTTTCCTAAGCAATACTATATTTAGAAAGATACCATGAGATTTGTGCATCCCGAATATATTTTTATAGTGATTTCAATAATAGGTTTCTTAGCCGCATTCTACTTCTGGGTCCTTAAGATAAGGAGAAGGGACTTAGAGAAGTTTGCCCAAAAGGAGCTCTTGGTGGAAATTCTTTCTTCCTTGAGCCTTAAAAAGAAGAGGCTAAAAGTGGCTATGCTCTTTGCGGTTATAGTCTTATGTTTTTTTTCCCTGCTTCGGCCGCAATGGGGTTTCCGTTGGGAAGAGGTAAAGAGAAAAGGGCTCGATATCCTGATCGCGCTAGATACTTCTAAGAGTATGCTTGCGGAAGATGTCAAGCCCAATCGGCTGCAGCGCAGCAAGCTTGCTATCAGAGACCTTTTAAAGGATATCAAGGGAGACCGTCTAGGGCTTGTTGCCTTTGCCGGCAGCGCATTCCTGCAATGTCCACTAACTATAGATTATAATGGGTTTTTACTTTCGCTTAATTCCTTGGATACGGATACTATACCCCGCGGAGGAACTTCGATAAGCAGCGCGATCAGGGAAGCGGTCAAAAGTTATGAGGGCGGACAGAAGAAATACAAGGTTTTGATTATTATTACCGACGGAGAAGACCATGAGGGCGATTCCGTGAAGGGGGCCCAGGAAGCCAAAAAGGAAGGCATAGTTATTTTCTGTATCGGTATCGGTACTAAAGAAGGAGATCTTCTTCTTGTGATTGATGAGACGACCGGGCAAAAAGCTTTTTTAAAAGATAAAGAAGGCAATGTGGTTAAGTCGCGTATGGACGAGACTGCGCTTCAGAAGATCGCACTTGAAACCGGCGGGGTTTATGTGCGCGCTACTAATACCGGGTTTGGGCTGGATTTGATATACCGCGAACGCTTAGCCAGGATGGAGAAAAGAGAGCTTCTGGGGAAGATGAATAAGCATTATGATGAGAGGTTTCAGATATTTCTAGTCATTGCCTTGATTTTATTATTAGGCGAGATGTTTATAAACGAAAGAAAATGAAAAAGAACATTTTTGCGCTAGTATTCTGGTTTTTGTGGCTTACGGCAATTGCTTTTGCCGAAGAACCTGCTACAATGGTGCGTAAAGCCAACCGGTTATATAATAAAAATGATTTTGACCAGGCGCTTAAACTATATAATCAGGCCCAAAGTCAGGCCCCGGAAAGGCCAGAGATTGATTTTGACCTCGGGACTGCTCAGTATAAAAAAGGGGATTATCAGGCCGCAGTGGATTCTTTTGAAAAGGCTTGTGTTACCAAAGATAAAGTGCTTGAGGCCAAGGCGCTTTATAATATCGGTAATTCTAAATATAAGATGGGATTACTGAAGGAAAATACCGATCTTTCCCAAACCGTGGCCTTGTTGCGGGAATCCCTGGATTATTATAAGAGGTCCATAGATTTAGATCCCCAAGATCCTGACCCAAAAGTTAACCATGAGTTGGTAGAAAAGCAGCTGAAGATCCTTTTAGATAAATTGAAGCAGCTGCAAGAGAATCAGAAGCAACAGAAGAGCGAGAAAAAAGAAGAAAAAGAGCAGGCCCAAGAAGATAAAAAAGGCGAGGAAAAGCAGGCTGAGCAGCAAGAGCAGAAAAAAGCCGAAGAGAAACAAGCCGAAGAGAAACAAGCCGAAGAGAAACAAGCCCAAGGGCAAGAGCAGCAGGAACAAAAAAAGGCAGAAGAGAAGCAGATGGAACAGGGCGAGAAACAGGAAATGACAGAACAAGAAGCAAAAATGCTGTTGGATAGTTATCGTCAGGATGAAGATACTCAGGGTAAGCTGCGCGATACCGGAAATCACCAAACGCAAGGCGCGGACAAGGATTGGTAGGCATTTATAAGATGATCAAGCGGTTATTAATATTGCCATTATTGGTTTTTATGTTTACCTCGTTTGCCCTGGCCAAGGAAATAAGATTTGAAGCTTCGGTAGAGAGTAACAAGGTTTCTGTTGGTCAGCCTTTTATGCTTAATCTGACTTTTAGCGGGACCCAGGATATCCCGGCCTTAGACATGCCTACGATTGAGGGTTTTGATATGCGTTACGTAGGCCCTTCCACGCGTCTTTCTATTATTAACGGGCAGGCCACTAGTTCCATCACCCATGTTTATTCCCTTGTTCCTTTAAAGGTGGGGACATTTAAAATCGGCCCTTTGCAATTTAAATATAAAACAGATACTTATACCTCGCAAGAGATTACGGTAGAGGTAGTCTCTGGGCAAGTCCCAAGTTATGCCCAGCAGGGCCAAGGGCAAAACCCCGCCGCTCCGGTGGATATCAATGATCGGGCTTTCGTGGTTATGGAGGCAAAAAAGAACAAGGTTTATTTAAATGAGGTCATGCCGTTAACAATAAAATTGTATGTAAACCGTCTGGCCTTACGAGATATCCAGTATCCGGAATTTAACCACGAGGGATTTTCAGTTGCTAATTACGGACAACCTAAGCAGTATCAAGAGATGCTTAACGGCGCGCCATACGACGTAATTGAATTTGATACCACCGCCTTCGGTATTAAAAGCGGAGACTTTCACTTGGGGCCTGCTATTATCAAATGTAACCTATTGGTAAGAAGAGGTTCGCGGGGTGGTGGAGGGCCTGATGATATCTTTAACCAGGATTTCTTTGATAACTTCTTTGGTCAGTTCGAGGCCAGGCCCTTGAACCTAAAGTCCGCGGATATTCCGGTAACCGTTTTACCTATCCCGGAACAAAATAAGCCGGATAGTTATAGCGGCGCCGTGGGTTATTTTGATCTTGACGCGAGCGTAAGCCCCCAGGAAGTCAAGGTCGGCGACCCGATTACGCTAAGGATAATCGTACGCGGAGAAGGTAATTTTAATACCGTCAGTATGCCCAGGCTATCTTCTACGAAAGATTTCAAAATTTATGAGCCTCAAGTCAAACAGGAGAAGAATGAAAAGATATTCGATGAGATTTTGCTACCGATGAGCTCGTCTATCCGCGAGGTACCGCAGGTAGCTTTTAGTTACTTTAATACTTCTGAAGGAAAATTCGATACGCTTACCAAAGGGCCGTTCTCTATAAACGTAATTAAGCCCGAGAAAGAAGAAGAGCAGAAGGTGGTGGAAGGGCCGCAGGGTATAAGCGCCCCCTTAAAAGAAGAAAAGTTTGGAAGGGATATAATTTATATCAAAGCCTCAAGCGGAAAGCTATTTAAGAAAGGCGACTATCTTTATAATAATAAATTATTTCTTGGGTTGCAGATTATGTTTTTAATGATCTTTGGCCTGATTTTGACCTTGCATAGAAGAAAAGAAAAATTAAGGACGGATATACAATACGCAAGAAAGCTCGTTGCGCCCCGCAAGGCAAAGGAAGGGCTTCGCCAGGCGAGAGTTTACCTTGATAAACAAGAGGCTAAGAATTTTTATGACTCAGTTTTTTCCACCCTACAGGAATATCTGGGGGATAAGTTTTATCTTGCTTCCCAAGGTATAACTATCAGTGTAGTTGACGATATCCTGAAAGATAAGAAAGTGCCCGGCAATATATTAGAGACATTGCGCGAAATTTTTAAAAATTGCGATATGGCCAGGTTCGCTCCCAGTCAAATACGCAGGGAAGACATGGAGAGGACCTTTAAAGACTTGGAGATGGTGATAGATTATTTTCAGAAAAATAAGGTTTAAGATGAAAAGATATATCAAGGTAGGCATGTTTTTAATGTGGCTATCGGCAGCGCTTTTTTGCCGGCAGGATATTTCTCTCTGCGCTAATGCGGAGTTTAATTCGGAAGACGCCTTCTCCGAGGGCAATAGCTTATACAGGCATAATCAGTATGACGCGGCGCTATCCGAATACGGCAAAATTCTGCATAGCGGCCTTGAGAGCGGGAACCTTTATTACAACGTGGGGAACAGTTATTTTAAAAAAGGGGAATTGGGCCTAGCCGTTCTTAATTACGAGAGGGCGAGATTCCTTATCCCCGGTGACAGCGATTTACGTTCCAACTATGATTATGCCAGGTCGCAGCTGAATTTAAGTTCTGACGCGCTTCCGGGAAATTGGTTCAGCCGTAACCTGGATAAGGTCTTTTCCAATATGAACATGAATACCCTGATGCTTACTTTGTCATTATTCTACCTATTTATTCTTATAGAGCTTGCCCTGCGCGTATTCTTGGGTAGCCGCCTGAAATTCTATAAAACCGCGCTGGCAGTCTTGGTATTGATTTTATTTCTCTCAGGATTCGCGTTCTACCGCAGGATTGAATTCTTCCATAAAGGCGCAGTGGTAACGGTAAAAGAGATTGAGGCGAAGTTTGAACCATTGGATAAGGCCACTACCTATTTTACCCTTCCGGAGGGTAGTAAGGTGATCGTGGTGGATTCTTCAGGAGATTGGCTGAAGGTAAAACGCCAGGATAATAAGGTAGGTTGGGTTGACCGTTCGGGAATCTCGTTGATTTAAGGATTCTCAGAATATCGATATTTATTGATTGACAATTTCGTATTTTTAATATATACTTTTGCGGTAGAAATAAGGGAGTATGAATTAAAGCCGTAAGGCATAAAGTCACTCGCCTTACGGTTATTTTGTTTACTGTTACGCCCGGCGCTAAGTGGCTACCTGGCCCAGATAGGATTTGGGCCAGTGTTCGC
>JAPLLP010000043.1 GCA_026387515.1 Candidatus Omnitrophota bacterium
AAATGCCTTTGCCTTTGATGGTATTAGCGATCACTAGATTTGGCTTACCTTTTTCAAAAGGCACCGCGCTTAAAGTCTTAGTCAGCTTGGTAATATTGTGTCCATCTACCACCTTAACCGCCCAACCAAAAGCCTTCCATTTACTTGATAATGAGCCGAGCGAAACTATATTATCCAGCCTGTCCATCGCCTGGATTTTATTATAATCAATTATGGCTATAAGATTATCTAGCTTATGTTGCGGGGCGAACATCGCGGCTTCCCAAATACTTCCCTCCTGGCATTCACCGTCACCTAAAAGCACAAAAACCCGATAGTCTTTTTGATCAAATTTCCCTGCCAGCGCCAACCCCACCCCAAAGGAAAAACCATGCCCCAATGACCCGGTAGAAGCCTCTACGCCGGGAATCTTATGCATATCCGGATGCCCCCCAAGTATACTTCCTTTTTTTCCGAATTTATTTAATTCATCCTTCGGAAAAAAGCCTCTATCGGCCAAAACCGCGTATAACGAAACTCCGGCATGGCCTTGACTTAAAATAAAACGGTCACGCTTAGGATTTGCCGGATTTTTCGGGTCAACTTCTAGAATATTGTAATATAGCGCGGTTAATATTTCGACCGGAGAGAGGGAACCCGCGATATGCCCGCCTCCGGCATTACAGATAGTCTTAAAAATAGTTTTTCTGATCTCTTTGGCTTTTTCTTCTAACTTTTTTTTGTTCATTTCAAATTCAGCGCTTGCATAGTCTTTATGTTGTAATACCGCTTGTCTTCAAGAGGATTGAGGACCTTGCCGGAATTAAAAGCAACGCAGAGGTCTCTCACCGCTTCTTCGATGGGCCTCTTTGCCTCAAAACCAAGCTCCCTTTTGATCTTATCCGATGAAATATGGTAGGAACGGTTATCATCGGTCACTGTGGTTACGACTTCAATCGACTTATGCGGCATTTCATTTGCCACCACTTTTTTTACCACCGCAGCGATCTCCTTCATCTTCATATTGAAGTATCCGGCATTGAATATCTTGCCGTCAATTTTTTCAACCGGGTATTCCAGGCTTTTTATATAAAGATCAGTCACGTCTTCTATGTGGATGTTCGGCCTTTTCTGCTCTCCGCCAAAAATAGTAATTTTGCCTTTATTTACGGCATGGTTAGTGAGTATATTCACCGAAAGGTCCAACCGTAAACGTGGCGAATAGCCGCAAACCGTAGCCGGGCGCAAAATCAATACCGCAAAACCGGGCGAGCGCTGGCTCAAAAGGTATTTTTCTCCCAAGGCCTTATATTTAGAATAATCCGTAAGCGGTTCAAGCGGCATATCTTCAGTAACATTCTCTTCCTCTTTAACTCCATATACGCTAGAGCTAGAGGCATAAATAAACCTTGATACCCCTGATTGCTTAGCCAGGTCGACCAACTGCACCGTAGCATCGTAATTAATGGATTTTCCCAATTCCGGGTTAAGCTCATAACTAGGATCATTGGATATACAGGCCAGGTGGATAACCGCGTCTATGCCCCTTAACTCTCTTTCTATCAAAGCCCGGTCACGTATATCGCCTTTGATTTCTTTTAAACGCGGGTTATCCTTAATCGCGCTTAAAACATCCTCTCCGTAAATATATAAATCTATGACTTTTACCTCGTAGCCGCTGGCTAAAAGCTTCGGCACAAGCACTGCCCCAACATAACCAGCGCCTCCGGTAACTAAAATCTTCTTCAATCCATTCATTTCTTCTCCTGCATGATGGTATCCAATATGATATGGCAGATATACTGATGAATCACCTCCACCAAGCCGTATTCACAAGAAGGAACGTAAAAGTTACAAATGCCCATACGCCTTAATGGATTATTGCTCCTGAACCCGGAAAAAGTAATTATTTCTGAGCCCTTAGATCGCATAGCCCTAACTGCATTAAGTATATTTTGTGATTTGCCGGAACTGCTAATGGCAAAAAGTAGGTCTTCTTTACGGGCAAAAAAATTGATCGGTTTAGAGAAGACATTTTCGTAACCAAAATCATTGCTTAGGCAGGTAAGCAACGCCCCATCGTTAAAAGCCATAGAGTGCATAAAACCGTTCTTCCAAAAATCAATGGCCATATGGCTGGCAATGGCCGCGCTCCCCCCGTTGCCAATGAAAAATATCTTACCCCCCCGAGAGGACTGTTTTTTGACAATTTTACAGGCAGCTTCAACCCCTTGATGAAAATCTATTTCTTTCTGCCCCTTATGCCCTACCTCGATGGAATCAATCAATCCTACAAAATCATTATGGTAACGTTCGATAATCTCT
>JAPLLP010000271.1:0-2865 GCA_026387515.1 Candidatus Omnitrophota bacterium
TGTTAGCCCCGACAGGTGTCGCTGCAATCAATATAGGAGGTCAGACTATTCATTCCTTCTTCAGGTTGCCACCAAAAATTATTCGAAAGGATACCATAAAGCGCCTTAGGGACAAGAGCTTGGTCGAGAATCTCGACATGGTAATAATAGACGAGGTATCGATGGTCCGGGCGGACCTTATGGATGGTATCGATTATGCCCTACGTCTGAACCGCGGCAAGATGAAGACACCGTTTGGCGGAGTCCAAATGGTATTTTTTGGAGATCTTTTTCAGCTATCTCCTGTGGTCGAGAATGAAGCAAGGGAGTTGTTGGAAGAGCGATATGCAAGTCCTTATTTTTTCAGCGCTAAAGTGTTTAACGATTGCAATATCAGGTCCATCGAGTTATCGAATATATATAGACAAAAAGATAGTTCGTTCATGGAGCTCTTAAACAGGGTCAGGAATAAAGAGCATACTAAAGAGGATCTGGATACATTAAACAAGAGGTTCCAAAAAGATATAGCGTTTTCTAAGAAAGACGAGACGGTGATCTTGACAACGACGAATAGCCTGGCAAACACTATAAATCAGGATCGCTTATCAAAACTTCCCGGTAAAGAGATCACATACGAGGCTGTGGCATTCGGTAAATTCGAAGAGTCGGCATATCCTACCGACGCATCCTTAAAACTCAAAAAAGGCGCGCAGATAATATTGATAAAAAATGATCCCGACAAGCAATGGGTGAACGGTACGCTTGCCAAAGTCGTCGCTTTATCGAAAGATTCGATAATCGTGGATATCAACGGACGTACATTTGATGTTCCTGTTGTCAAGTGGCAGAAGATCGAGTATAGTTACAACGAGGATGAAGATAAGATAGAAGATGAGGTTGTGGGGAGCTTCGCGCAATATCCCATAAAGCTGGCTTGGGCCATAACTATTCACAAAAGCCAGGGTCAGACGTTCGATAAGGTAATAATTGACCTGGGGCATGGCGCATTTACTCACGGCCAGTTATATGTCGCGCTTAGCAGGTGCACTTGCCTGGATGGCATAAGGTTTAAGCGTCCGGTAATCCATAGCGACATCATATTTGACCGGCGTATCTATGAGTTCAAGGAGCGGTTGGTTAGTTTATTTTAATAGTTAATAAAAAATGGTGCAAAAATATAGCCAATTTATAAAGGGTAATCTAGTATTAAGTGCGTTCGCGAGGACAGGATGTCTATAGTAGAGCCTGTTATAAGACCACCGGCGGAAGCGGACAGCTTTCTTTTGCAGGTAACGCTTGGATGTTCGAAGGATAGCTGTAGTTTTTGCGGCGCGTATAAAAGTAAAACTTTTCGCGTCAAAGACCAAAAAGAGATAACGGCGGACATAAATTGGTACGCCCACAGACATCAAGACACGCGGCGTGTTTTTCTTATGGATGGCGATGCCCTTGTTCTTGCTAATAGTAAGCTTGTTCCTATCTTAGAAGAACTGGATGCGGCTTTTCCTCGACTAACCCGTATTTCAAGCTACGCCAACGGTTGCAATATCACCAGAAAAAATGATCATGAACTAGTAGAGCTATACAAGCATAAGCTAATCCTTATCTACCTGGGCCTGGAAAGCGGCAGTCAGGGCGTACTTGATCGGTGCGGAAAATCTTCAAGCGTTGAGGAAATGATCGAGGCGGTCAATAAGACGTCAAAGGCTAATATAAAGTCTTCCGTAATTGTTTTGCTGGGGTTAGGCGGCAAGAAGTATTCCGAGGAGCATGTCAAAGGCACCATAGCGGCATTAAACAGGATGCAGCCAAGATACCTATCGTTTCTTTCCCTTATGGTAATTCCCGGCACGCCGTTGGCGGAAGAGGCCAGAAGAGGAGAATTTGAGGAACTGAATTCTACGGAGTTATTGAAAGAGTCTTATGAGGTTATAAAGGGACTTGATCTTAAGAAAACCGTATTTCGATCGGATCACGCTTCAAACTATCTCGCGCTGGAAGGGGCGTTCCCAAAGGATAAAATGACGCTGTTAAATATCCTGGAGTCCGCCATTGGCGGCAAGATAATGTTGAAGCCGGAGAATTTAAGAGGCTTGTAGTAAAAAAGGTTCCTCAAAATGTTTAGAATAGGTTTTCTCCAATGCCAGATTGTCAAGGAATTGCCTCATATGAATATGCCTCTTTTTGTTAATGACATAAAGGCTCTCGGTTGTAGTTTTGAGTGCATTTGTGCATCCCGCAATAAATTAAGTGATTTAATTAAATACCTGAAGAAAAAGCAATTTGATTTGATCGCGGTAGATTATACTTTCCCCGTCTTATTCCTTAATGAATTAAAAGAGTTATTTCCTAAAAGTACATTTGTTATAGGAGGAAACGGATTTTTGGATACCTTTTTAAAGAGCAATATAGATTTTGCTGTAATTGGAGCGGGGAGGGAAAGTTTTTTAAGATTAGCAGAAGCCTTAAAAAATAAAACTGATGTATGCGAAATCCCAAATTTATTTTATAGAATAAAGAAAAATAATAGAATGTTTATAGATTACTCAGGTAAAAATGTGAATTTTGATTTAAGGAGGGAATTATTCCCGTATAACCCATTTCTTAAATGGAAATACATCGGCTTTACTAGAAGGGACAAGGTTGTTGATCCACCCACAATTATTGCGGAATTCGGGTGCGCCTACCGATCTATAAAATTAAATCATCATTATGATAATCTCTCCAAAGGAGCGTTGAACAGGAATACATTTTCAGCAAAAGCAAGGAAGAGGATTATGGATTTATTTGAGGAGCGGATGCGCGGAGGGTGCAGTTTTTGTACGTGTGCCGGTACACATGTTTTTTTGCCTGTTAAAGAAACGGTTACCTGTTTGATAAAACAGG
>JAPLLP010000271.1:2918-28561 GCA_026387515.1 Candidatus Omnitrophota bacterium
CGAAAATCCGTTTAGGTTTATCGAACAACTGATTCATCAAATGGCGGAAGAAAATATCAACATAGAGATATTGGCTATACGCAGCAGGGTGGATTGGGTTAATAAAAACAAAAGAACATTGCTTAAAATAGTTAGTTTAGCTAAAAAAAATAATTTTGTGATTAGTCTACAACAATTAGGATTTGAGAGTTTTATTCAAAACGATCTTGACATATATAACAAAGGATATAGGGTAATTGAAAATTTTAAGTCAGCAGAATTAATACGGAAACTAAAAGATATTGCGCCGAGAAATTTTCAAGATGGAGGGCATGGTTTCATCGGTATTAACCCTTGGATAACGCTAAAGGATTTAGAAAAGTATTGTGCATCGGCAAAACAGATGCAATTTCTATTTGACTTATTTCATTTTGGCAATGGTTTGGTTTTGTACGATAGTTGTCTGCCCATTTATCAGAAATTAAAAAAAGATGGGCTATTGATTGAGCATAAGACCGATTTAGACCGTTGGAGATTTAAAGATAAAAATATAGTGCGCTTTATTAACGATTTTCATAGCAGGCTTGGTGATGAGACATAATGAAAATATTACTTTCTTCGATCTGCCTGGAAGCCGGCACCGACATTCAGCTGGCCCTTTATTATTTAAAGTGTTATCTTCTGAAGATTAAGCCATCATCTGATGTAACCATGCGGGTTTTTAACGAAAACCAGAATATACCCGCCATCATAAAAAAGATCCTTGAACTCAAACCCCATCTGACCGGGTTTTCCTGCTACCTCTGGAACATTAAGAAAATTTTAAATATCTGCCGCCGGTTAAAAAAGATAAACCCGGGTTTAAAGATTGTTTTAGGCGGCCCGGAAGTAAGCCCGCTAGCAGAAGAAATATTGACTAAAGAAAAAGCAATTGATGTAGTGGTAAGGGGAGAGGGCGAGGAGAGTTTCGCGCAATTAGTCGCCAAGACGGGGCGCTCTATAGCCGCAGATCTATCTGGCATTAGAGGGATTTCATTTCGTAAAGGAGCAGAGATAATCCGTAATCCGGATAGGCCGCTCTTGTGTAATGTCGGTGATATCCCTTCACCGTATCTCTCCGGCTTGGTAAACCTCAAAGACAAAAATATTGTAGATGTGCCTTTGGAAACCATGCGCGGATGTTCTTCCCGCTGCCACTATTGTTATTATCATAAGAATTTTCCTGTGGTGAGGTATTTTTCTCTTAGCCGGGTAGAGAAGGAACTAAAGCTTATTCTCTCGTATAAGCCTCATGAAGTATACCTGATGGATCCTACCTTTAATTACAACTCCCAAAGGGCAAAAAAGATCCTTAAAATCTTTATCAGATATAACCAGGGCGCTAACTTGCACGTGGAGTTAAAAGCAGAACTGGTTGATGAAGAGATGGCCCGGCTTCTATCACAGGCCAATGCCTATAATATAGAAATCGGCATTCAAAGCACAAATCCCAAAACCCTAAAAGCGATCAATCGCGGGTTTAATAAAGAAAAGTTTATTAAGGGTATCCGTTACTTAAATAAATTTAAGCTTTACTATGAAATACAGCTTATTGACGCGCTCCCCCATCAGAGCTATGACAGCCTGATGAAATCTTTGGATTGGCTTTACTCAATGCACCCGGCAAAGGTGGTGATTTTTCGTCTGGCTATGCTTCCCGGAACAACATTACGGGATAGAGCTGTAAGCTTTGGTATTGAACATGATCATTGCGCGCCGTATTCTGCCTATAAAAGTAATGCTATGACTGATACAGAAGTAAAAAGTGTCGAGAAGTTATCTTATGCCATGGACCGGCTTTATGACAGCCAGGTCTTCCAGAAAACACTCTATGCCTTTAAGGCAAGAGCAGGGGTAAAGATCTCTACGATACTGGAGGATTGGGTGGCCTGGGAGAGCCGTTTTAAAAGGCGGCCTGCGGATTACCCGGAATTCTTAAATAAAAAATCTCCTATGTTTCTGGAGTATCTCTGCCGTAAGCACTCTAAAGCCTATCTTTATAAGGAGCTTTTGCCGGGGTTGCTTAAGGGGTTGTGTTTTACTTGACCGGTACAAAAAATATAACTGGTTTATAAGTAGGAGCAAGGCGCAAATAACCCAATGTCCGCCTAAAAGAGGCGGACATTTAGGACAAATTTGGCGAGGAATTACCTCTCTAAAGCCAGAATATTCTTAATATATTAAGGTGTTGCGCCTATAATTGTCCTGGTAAGCGCAGAGAGGTTTTCCCTATGCTAATAGGAGAGAACCCCAGTAATATCGTTCTCCTCGCAGTATTGGAGAGTTTAAGGCCTATGATCGGAATGCCGGTTATAGGCCTTTTTATCTGACGAGTTCCCTAGGAGTTAGGGTATCGCGTTTATTAGCCGCATATCGAAAGTTTTCGCACCACAAGCTGTTTAAAAAGTCTCTCTGGATTAAGCCATTTAATCGCCAAAATAGCCCAAATCTTCTCGTAGTTTATGGTCGCTAGTTTATGCCGATATTGCTGATTATTTATATTATTTCCGTTTGAATTATAGGCATAAACTAGGAATTAATTATAAGTAGGAAGGGAGTGATAGCGAGGAAAATACCTCTCTAATTTTACCTTACCTTTATGCAGAGAGTTTTACTCCCGCGAGAAACCAAAAATACGCGTTGTAGACCTGCCTAATTCGCTGTATCCTGTATTTGTAAGGATATTATAGTATGAGACCTAAAATATTGCTGTTTAATTTGCCTCCTTTGGGGGGCGATCTGTTTCCAATATCTCTCGGTTATATCGCCGCGAATCTTGCTAGCCATAATATCGAATCTGTCATCGGAGAGATAGATGCGGTTACATCGCTTACGGATCGGGAGATCGCTAAGTTTATTCTTAAGTTCAAGCCTAACGTAATCGGCTTGGCCGTGTATCAAGTGAATATCAGGCTGGCAGTTCAGCTTGCGAAATTGTTCAAGAAGTGCGATCCGTCTATTGTTGTCGTTATAGGCGGACCGCAGGCGACGTTTATGCCCGGCAAGGCATTGTCTAAAATGCCGGCAGTTGATGTGATTATTCGAGGCGAAGGGGAGACGGTGTTGCCAGCGCTGGTTAATTGCCTGGATCGTCAAGGGGATATTGCCAAAGTTAAAGGTATTGTATTCAGGGGAGAGGATGGAATTTATGAAACAGAGGTCGGGCCGCTTGTGCGTAACCTGGACAAGTTTCCTTCTCCCTATCAGACGGGCGTGTTCCGGTGGAGCGATCACTCGGGCGCGGCGATGCTAATGTCCCGCGGTTGTACGTATAACTGCGGTTTTTGTTACACCCCGCCCGCTTTTAGCCGGACGATCCGGACGCATTCGACCCGGCGCGTGCTCAATGATATGAACGCGTGCGTCAGGAATGGGATCCGCAGGTTTTTCTTCGCGGATCCTTCGTTTACCTTTGATAAGAAGCGGGTTCGGGTGATCATGCGGGGCATTATCAAGAAGCGTTGGAAAGTCGAGATCTGGTGTGAGACGAGATCGGATCTGGTGGATGCGCAGCTTCTTAGCCTGATGGCGAAGGCGGGGGTAAAGTATATAGCCTATGGTCTTGAATCAGTTGATCAGGAGGTAAACAAGGCGCTTAATAAACGGATTGATCTGCGCCAGTTTGCTGAAACGATCAGGATGACGCAATCAGCGGGTATTGAACCCGAGGTTTTTACGTTATATGGCCTGCCGAAGCAGACGCGAGAGTCCGCTTTGAGGACTTTGCGTTTTTTACAGGGTTTGGGTGTGAAGATTTCGTGCAATTCGGCTGGCCAGCAGTTGTTCCTTTTTTTTGGTACGGATGTTTTTAACCATCCGCGAAAATACGGGATTCGTCTGTTTAAGAAGCGCGGACCGCTGTATTTATCTCCGGGAGCGGATTTTGAGACTGATTGGATGACGAAGAGGGATATCGCGTTCGTCGCCAGGAAGTACAAGGAGGCTGTGGTAGGTACAGATGCTTACGGTGAACGCCTGCGGAAAGTTATCGTTTCTTAGAACCGATTCCCTCGATGGAATTCCCTCACAAATTTTCCCATAGCAGTGTCTTGAGAGTCTTCTCCTTGGCCCGTACTGGGGTGTCATCCCTCAAATTTACCAAAAGCTGTGTGCGTAGAGGCCGCCCCCTTGTGGAATATTTCTACCCGAAGCGAGGAAAATACCTTTTTAATTTTGCTAAAAATAGGACATTTTTAAATTGCTAAAGCAAATTCTTTTATTTGCTTACTATATTGTAATGGAAGTGGTATAATTAAAGAAAGGATGGAGGGTTGGTATATCAAAGAAGGGCAGAAAATGTTCAACAAAATGAAAGGTTGCAAACACGCTCATCTTTTTTACTGATTAATGGAGGTAAAACCATGGAATATAAAGGGAAAAAGAAAGAGCTGGCAATCCAGGATGCCCTTGAATACTCCGAGGGTATCATTAACGCCTTGCATGAACCATTAATAATTCTGGATGAGAGTTTAAAGGTAGTCTTAGTCAGTTTCTCATTCTGCCAGGCCTTCAAGGTAAAACCCGAGGAGACTGAAGGACGATTTATCTATGATTTAGGAAATCGCCAGTGGGATATCCCGAAACTGCGAG
This sequence comes from Candidatus Omnitrophota bacterium, assembly GCA_026387515.1. The sequence goes on from JAPLLP010000271.1 coordinate 7,527, forward strand.
AGTTGCTGGAGGATATCCTTCCCAAAACCACAAGTTTTGATAACTTTGAGGTTGAGCATGATTTTCCCGATATCGGCAAGCGAATAATGCTTATGAATGCCCGCCGAATTTATCTAGAGACCAATCGCATGAAGTTAATCCTAATTGCTATTGAAGATATTACCGAGCACAGGAAGATATTAGATGGACTCCACGAGAAGATTAGGCAGTTAGAGACATCCCTGAGAACAGTAGGAGGAGTCAAGGATCGCCAAATAGAGGAACTGAGAAGGGTGGTAGGGGAATTAGAGAGACGGATATACCGGAAACAGAGATAGCTTTATCTCTGTTTCCAATCGCTACCCGTTCCAATAAGGAACTCCAGTATTATACCTCTCGCCCTGCCCCAGGGCGCGGGGCATTAATAGATGTTTCATTAGAAACCGGCTTTACCCCACATTAGAGACAAGAACGGGAAAAAGCAGGTTTCAGGTGGGCGAGAAAATAGATCGTTATATGGCGAAATATTTTCTAATTTGGAGATCACAAGGACCCAAGTAATTAAACTCTCATAAGTTAGAATGCGAGGCCAAATGCCATGATTAGTAAAGCTAATCATGGCATTTTTTATGTTGCTATGTGTCAAAGACTTAGGGTGTTTAATCTTGTTAGAAATAGGACAAATTTAGCGAGGAAATATCCTCTCTAAAGCCAGAATATTCTTGAAATATTAAGGTGTTGTGCCTATAATTACCATTGTAGATACAGAGAGGTTTCCCCTCGTGAAACATGAGAGGGACCCCAATCCTTCATTCGCTTGCCGGAAAGCAAGCCCCAGTAATATCGTTTTCCTAACATAACAGTAGACCAAGGGGTACTGATTCTTTCTGTGCCAATATATTCTAGTCTTAACGAAACAAAAAAATATAGTAAGCCCGATCCCGGCCAGTCATATCATTATTATCTATATGGGAAAGATTTTGTTTCACGCATACCAAACGTTTTTAAGGTTGAGGAGTACGACTTTAAAATTATGTTTACTCAACATGATTTTCAATCTATGCGGTTATCCGATGATAAAATATTCATATGTAAAAAGGTTTAAATTAAAATTGTTTATAGAAACGAATATAGTCCAAAGTCAGAATATTCTTGATATAGTAAGGTATTGCGCATATAATTGCTTGGGTTATCAGCATTACCATGCGGAAAAGAGAGAGACCATGTTTCCTCAAAAACCAATTAGGTATGTATTCGTAGCGGCCGTAGCTTGCATCGGAGTTATAGTTATGATTTCGGGAGTGAAGGCTGCTCCTTCTGCAGAGTCGATGTTATCACAGTCCGAGGCAGAAGCGAAAGCCGTGGCCTGGACTACGTTGTTTAGTGGGAGCGACTGCACGAGAGTTACTCTAAGGATGTGATCGTGCATTGGCCAGACGGACACCAGACTCAGGGCATCGAGAAACACATTGAGGATTTAAAAGCAATGCCGGATACTCGGATAAAGGTCCATACAGTGAAGATCGGTTTGGGGGAGTGGACGGCCGTAATTGGAATAATGGAAGGGACTTTCACTCAGCCAATGCCCACGCCGGATGGTAAGACGATCCCGCCGACCGGAAAGCCGTTCACAATTACGATGTGCACCGTAGGCCATTGGAAAGACGGAGTAATGAATGAAGAGTATTTATTCTGGGACAATCTTACTTTCATGAAGCAGATTGGGCTTGCCCAGTAAGAAAGGTAGCCAAAAATGAGTAAATCGATCAAGGGTACAAAGACGGAGCAAAATTTATTAAAGGCATTTGCCGGTGAATCTCAGGCGCGTAATCGTTATACCTATTTTGCCAGCGCGGCAAGGAAGGAAGGCCTTGAGCAGGTTGCCAACATATTTATTGAAACTGCAGAAAATGAAAAAGAGCATGCTAAGATTTTTTTTAAACACCTGGAAGGGGGAGATGCACAAATTACTGCCATATACCCTGCGGGTATGATAAAGGATACAAAGGCTAACCTTGAAGAAGCAGCTGCGGGAGAAAATCTAGAGTGGACAACTCTATATGCAGATTTTACCAAGATTGCAAAAGACGAAGGCTTCGATGAAATAGCGCGTTCTTTTGATCAGATTGCAAAGGTAGAGAAGTCTCATGAGTCAAGGTATAGAAAGCTTATGAATAATATCGCTAATAACGAGGTCTTCAAGAAAAAGGCTCCGGTTCAATGGCATTGTATTAATTGTGGTTATGTTTTTGAAGGCCCGGAAGCGCCTAAACAATGCCCGGCATGTAAACATCCTCAAGGCTATTATGAGGTATTGGCGCAAAATTATTAATTTAATAGAATAATTAATAGAAAGGATAGCGCATGATAAAAAAGCCGTTTTTTCTAACCATAGTGTTAATTTTTTCTATTGTAAATCTTGCCTCGGCTGTAGATTTAGGTCAATTGTTCGGTCAGGTTAAGTCAGAATTGCTCCAGAAAGGCGTGGCTGCAGCTGACGTAAACACGATCCAACCAACAGCGAGTAATCTGCTGAAGTTGGGGGTGAGTAAAGACAGTCTAGTGGATATGGTCAAGGGTTTAGTAGGATCAGGGGTTAATGGCAATGCCCTTAACAGCCCCCTGGAGGCCTTAAAGAATTTGATTCAAAGCGGGGAAAAACCTAGCCTTGCATCAAATCTTATGTCTCTGGCCATTAATCAAGTAAAATCACAGAATTTAACAGGTAATGGCGCTGTCTCTAAGATCGTAAATTTTATTAATCAGAAAAAGGCTGAGTTTCTTTCGCTAAAAGAGCAGGTACACTGAAAAGAACCAGATAAAAAAAGAAGCTGAAGATACCGCAGCGTCGAATAAGCTTATCGCGAAAAAGGGAAATTTTTTCTCAGCCTCAGTAGTTTTTTTCAAATAGGCATCATGCTTTCTTCGGTAAGCGCGCTGCTTAAGAGAAAATTCATGTGGATATTCGGCCTGTTTTTCGGCGCCGTTGCCGTGGTGCTTTTGGGCTATGGATTGTTTTTGCATCCGCTTTTATTTTAGCCGGTATTAAGTCCACTAAAGATGCTATGAAAAAGCTCTTAACGATATTTATCATTGGCATCCTTGTAGCAATCGCGCTAGCAGCGTATCCTGCGATAAAAATACGAATGAAGATGGCTGAGCTGTATACTACAGTGAGCGCCATCGCTAAGGCTGAAGAGATATTTTATGCAAAGCATGGTTTTTATGCTTCATGCGATGAAATTAAGGAGCACAATAATTATTGGCTTTCTTATACAAACACTCAAGAAAGTATCGATAGGTTTGAAAAAGTCCTTGGTATAAAAATACCTGGCGCGAATTCTGTTTTTATCTATGGAGTTTATTATCATCCCGCACAAATTTATGTGAGGGTAAGAGAACATCCCGGAGATCCTTCTGGCGGGGGGTGGTGGGTTTTATGTTCTATCTCTTTAGCAGGTTCGGAGAAAGGAAAATGGGTAGTGTGCGCGTATAACCCGTGGAGCAAGTATCTTAAACCGGCTGCCGAAAAAATTATGAATTATAGCTTTGTCAAGAAGTAGCGAGAAAAAATACGGAGGAGAGCAGTGATAAGAAAAATAATTATACTTGGGTTGATCATCATGGCGGGATATTTTTTCTATAAAAAGTATATGGCTTCTACGCTTGAGCCTTTTTTCCGGGAAAAAAAAGGAAATGTTGATTTTCTCGGTCTCGGCCCGTCAAGCTTGGACAAAGCAAAAATAAACCCGTAAGTAAAATTTAAGCCTCAGAAATAGCGGTGCGTTCTGAACTTAATTGATTACGGTTTTCAAAATTCAAATCTTTTTCAGCATATGCCACTTTTTGACGAAATCTCATATGTCGGGCATAATGAGGAGAAGTTCCGCCAATATAAAGCGATTCGCGAAGATCAATCCTGCAGTCTTTTGGCATTAAATTTTATTCGAAATGATGAAAAGATCCTCTGGGATGCGGTAGAGGATTTTGTGAAGCGCAGCACGATCAATGCCGCGTTCAGCGTACACGGCGCTTATATTTTTGACCTTTTGACCATTGATATACACAAAGAAATAAAAACATTTAAACACGCGGAACTTACTGCCGTCATTATGAATGTGGCCAGTAAATTGGCCCCCGGGGAAATTAAGATGATCAGGTATTCTTCCGTCTATGCGCTTATTCATAAAATAACCGCCGAAGATTGGGGGAAAATTACTTTTAAAACCGCCGTGGATGTGTTCAAAGACAAGCCGGATTATTTAGACATTCTTATAAGGCAGCTTTTGAAGGATTATACGTTTTCACATGATCCAGTCATTCTTTTATTGAACGATCTCAGTCAAAATCCAATCCTAGATCTTAAAAATGAAACTCAGCAAGCGCGGTTAAAAAAAGTTATAGCTGAAAGGATCATGATATGGCAAATTTTTCTTTTGATATTGTATCTGAGGTGGACCTGCAGGAGATGGACAACGCGGTAAATCAGGCAAATAAAGAATTGTCGCAGAGGTATGATTTTAAGGACAGCAAGGCTTCTGTCGCCTATGACCGTAAAGAAAAGAAGCTCACCCTTTTGGCGGATAACGAATTTAAATTGCGCGCCCTTACTGACATTCTGTTCACCCGCATGGCGAAAAGGCATATCTCTCTCAAAAGTCTCAAGTTTAACGATCCAGAAAAGGCGTTTGAGGGGTATCTTCGTCAGACAGTGGAAATACTCATGGGTATAGATAAGGAAAAGGCCAAGGAGCTGACAGGTATCATAAAAGGCCTTAAGTTAAAAGTGCAGGCTCAGATCGAAGGGGAGAAGATCAAGGTGAGCTCGGCCCAGAAGGATGAGCTGCAGGCGGTTATCGCGCATTTAAGGGCGATAGAATTTTCTATCCCGCTTAATTTTTGTAATTATCGTTAAGCGGATAATTCCTCTAAATGCTCCCATCGTTCGTATGCTTTTTCAAGCTCCGTTGACAAAAATTCTAACCTGGACTTGGTTTTTTGGATTTCCGCAGAGTCTTTCTGGTAAAAGTTAAAATCAGCCAAAAGGCTATATATTTCTTTCTGCTCAGCTTCTATTTTCTCGATTAGCGAAGGGAGGCTGTCGAGTTCTCGTTGTTCTTTAAACGTAAGCTTCCGCGCGACTATCGGTTTTTTCTGCCGAATGATTTTTTTTACGGATTTTGCTTTTTCCTGGGTTGGCGTCACGGGTTTTCTCTGGCTTAACCAATCATCATAACCTCCGGCGTATTCATTGATCAAGCCGTCCCCTTCAAGGACTAATGTAGAGGTTACCACATTATTAAGAAAAGCCCGGTCGTGACTGACCAAAAGAAGGGTGCCGGGATACTCAAACAGTAATTCTTCCAATAGCTCAAGAGTTTCGATATCCAGGTCATTGGTGGGCTCATCCATTACTAAAAGATTCGAAGGTTTGGAAAAAAGCCGCGCAAGAAAAAGACGGTTACGTTCTCCGCCTGACAAAACCTTGGCCGGTGTGCGCGCCCTGTCAGGGGTAAAAAGAAAATCCTGCAAATACCCGATTATATGCCTGGGTTTACCATTGATAACGATGGTATCGGATTCTCCGTTAATATTCTCGGCAACAGTCTTGTTTTCCTCCAGTTGTTCGCGAAGCTGGTCGTAATAAGCGATCTGTAGATTTGTCCCCAGGCTTACCTTGCCTCGTTGAGGCGTAAGTTTACCCAACAAGAGACGCAACAGTGTCGTCTTGCCGCTGCCGTTAGGCCCGATCACGCCGATTTTGTCACCACGCATTATTTGAGCGGTAAAATTTCTGACTAAACACCTTTCTCCATATCCAAAACCAAGCTGCGAGACCTTTATAACCCGGTGCCCCGATGGGTCCACTTTCTGCGCCCGCATGCGGACTTGGCCGATCGCCTTGCGCTGGGTTTTCTTTTCTTCTCTTAGGCGCTCCAGAGTTTTAACCCGGCCTTCGTTACGGTGGCGCCTGGCCTTGACTCCCTTACGGATCCAAATCTCTTCTTCAGCCAATTTTTTATCAAAATGATCCCACCGCGCTTCATCGATATCAAGCGCTGCTTGTTTACGCTCAAGGAATGCTTTGTAATCACATGACCAGCTAAATATTTTTCCCCGGTCAAGCTCAAGAATCCTCGTAGCTAAGTGGGACATGAACATTCTGTCATGCGTAACAAAAAAAACTGCCCCCGGGTAATTTAGCAAGAATCCTTCAAGCCAGAGCATTGAGTCAATATCCAGATGGTTTGTCGGCTCATCCAGCAGTAAAACCTCCGGCTTAAGCACTAGTGCCCTGGCCAAAAGCGCCCTGCGTTTTTGGCCTCCGGATAACCGGGCGAAATCACTATCCGCTTCAAGCTTCATCTTCGCGATAACTTCTTCAACCTGATTATTTACATCCCAGCTATCGGTATGATTAAGCTTGTCTTGTAACGTATCAAGCTGTTTTAATAATTCCGGAGAATGCTTTGTTTGCAGGCGATGGGTAAGATGATGGTGCTGGCTTAATAGTTCGGCGCGTAAACCGAGTCCCGAGAGGACTATATCAAAAACAGACCCCGCAATATCGACTGGCACTTCCTGTGGCAGAAGAGCAACCTGAATTCCCTTTTGCAGAATAACTTTTCCGTCGTCAACCTGCTGTTGGCCGTTCATTACCTTCATTAAGGTGGATTTACTCGCGCCATTACGGCCCAATAGAGCAATGCGTTCGCTAGGCTCCAGCTGTAAGTTTAAGCGATCGAAAATAAGCGGCCCGCTAAATGCAAGATTAATTTCCTGTAAGCTGATTAACGCCATTTTATAATGAACCTTTTTTATGCTCATCATTCTACTTTAAATTATGGGTTTTGTATAGAAGGGAATGTATTGATATATTAAGGTATCCAATCTATAATTGACGCGTATAAACAAAGAGGGTTACCGCAATGAGCAAAAAAGAAAGCAAGCTTTATGATGCCTGGATAATGTGGTCCATTAATAAGAAATGCAATTTTCGCTGCGTTTACTGTTTGGCGCAGTCTAGAGTGAATGATTTTTTATTTGAAAAAAATTCCCATCAAGGTTTCGCCTTTCTCGTAAAGAAGCAAATTTTTGAAATTAGAAGAAAGATCAAAAAGTTATTTAGAATAGGTTTACCTGCTACGTTGAGAATTATCTTGCCTCGGAGAGGGGCGATTGATATTCACGCTTTAAGAAAAGTCCTTAATAAGACAAATAGAATATACAGGTTCGACCTTACAGGAGGAGAACCGTTTTTAGTTCCTAATATAATTGACACCTGCGATGAGATCACCAAGAAACATTTTCTACTTATTTCTACCAACTTAACCTCTAACAAGATTAAGGATTTTGTTCAAAAAATATGTCCAGAGAGGGTAGTCGGAATTAATGCCTCTTGTCATATTAAAGAGCTGGAAAGGCTCAATCTACTGGATAAATATGTAGATAATTTTCATTTGTGTAAGGGTAAAGGCTTTAATATTGCTGTTACAGAACGTGCTTATCCGCCTCTTTTGGGCGAGGTAGAAAAATACAAAAAATTTTTTGAGCGAAAAGGGATAGAATTAAAGTTTGATCAGTTTAGCGGAAAATATAACGGTAGGTTATATCCCGAATCATATACCGATGAGGAGATCAAAATTTTTGGTTTAGAAGAGGCTTCGGCTATGGAAATATTTCACTCGAAAGGTAAGATCTGCAACGCAGGGTATAATGTCTGCGTTGCTTTTCCTGGTGGTGATGTAAGGCCTTGTTTTCTGCTATACGAAAACTTAGGAAATTTGTACGATGGCATTAAGTTCAAGGAGAAATTAACCAGGTGCCCGAATGAGCTCTGCGCATGCCCGCTTGGTTATTATAATAGTTATCTTTTTGAAAGAGCGCTTGCTGAATGTGGTACCCCAGAATTATTAGGCTAATTGGAGGGCATTGTGGTTAGGGTAAATAAATGCTTGCAATCTTTTCTAAAAGACGTATAATTTCAAATTAAGGTTGGAGATGTAGCAGCAAGACACCCCGCGCTAAGGGGTGTTCACTACTGTATCACCCCCAATCCTATCGGATGGATTGGGTGTCGATACTGTGATGCCCGGCCTTATTGGATCGGCCGGCATTCACTATTGTGAAGGAGGAAGCATGGGGTATCAGGGTGGTGGTGGATTTGGCGGGCCGCGGGAGATGCATAAGGCAATCTGCTCAGACTGCAAGAAAGAGTGCGAAGTCCCGTTCAAGCCTAGAGATGATCGTCCTATATATTGCAAGGATTGTTATTCCAAGCGTAAAAACGAAGGACGCTAACTCTATCAGGGATACAATTAATACAGCGATAGCGTAGAAGTCTAAAACCGCAAGGACAGGATACTAGGCCTTGCGGTTTTTTATTTGCTATTGTTCTTTGATGATGAAGCTATATAATAAGGAGGGATTAAAATGAATAGTTGTGTAAGATGCGGAGAGAAATTATCACATAATTATTTGGTAGCAATGTTTACGGTTATAAAAGAAAAAAGAGAGAGAATAATAGTATGTTTAAAATGCAGAGAGACTTTAAATAAAAAGGTAAAATAAAACTAGGCAGGTTGGGGGGACGAGGAATGAAGAGGATTGATTGTGCCAAATGCCGGGAGAAAAATTCTTGTTGTGATTTTGGGGCATGGGTAGATTTGGAAGAAGCTAAAAAAATATTGTCTCTTGGGTTAAAAGGAGATTTTTATCATCTCGAAGAGGATAAATGCTTTCCTTCGGGATATAGGGTCGGGACGAGTTATGAAGATAACCATTGTTCTTTTCTTGCCGCGGATGGGCTATGCTCCATTCACAAAGTTGATTATAATTTGAAACCGGTCCACTGTAGAGAATTCCCGTACGAAAATGGAAAATTGTCGCCGTTTGCAGGCGCGTTATGTTCAGCAGTAAAATCAAAAAGAAAATCAAAGAAAAAAGCCAGGTAGAATAAAATGGATATTTTTGTGGGTAATTTGTTGTTTGAGAGTACCGTGGAGGATGTAAAGAAGCTCTTTGAGGGTTTTGGGAATGTTGCTTCGGTAGTGATCGCGATGGAGAAAGAGAAAAAGGCGCCTAAGTCAAGAGGGTTTGGTTTTGTCCAAATGCCTGATGAACAGCAGGCGCTCGCTGCGATAGCTGCTCTTAACGGTAATGAATTCATGGGTCGGGTTCTTAATGTTGCTTCGGCGCACCCTAAGATAGGAGTTCCTCGTAAAAGTGGTCTTAAGAAGAAAGATTGGTTTACCCCGGTTTTTAACAAATCGGGTAAATACAAAAGCGGCAGGCGTACGCGTAGCTATATAAAGCGGAAAGGTTTAGCCGGCATACAAGAAGAGACTAAGCCGCGGCAGGGGAGACAAGATAATCCTATGCGCTGGCGCAAAAAGAAAGACCAGGCAAAGCCTTGGATTAAGAAAAGCGGGCGTCCGCACAGCTGAAGATGAAACGATCAGCTTCAAAAATTTTTTTAATCGCAGCAAATTGCACCCCGATTTTAGGGGTGCTTTGTTTTAATTGGCAGTTATTCCCGTTACTAATGGGTTATTGGTTAGAAACGGGAATTATAGGTTTGTTTGCATTTTTAAGGATGATTAAAATTAATAGTAGCGAGTTTCAGAACAGAGCATATATTATAGTGAGCGCGTTTGCGGTCTTACAAATGTGCGGAGCATTTATGTTCGGCCACTTTATCGGGATTATGGCTATTTTTTCAATATTGCCGGGAGGTAATGGTTGGACCGGATTAAATATGCTTTCTCGGTCTTTTCACGAAATAGCGATTATAGGTATATCCTTATTTATCGGCCACGCGCTTTCATATCTTTCTGAATATAAAAGAAAAGAAAGTATCGATAAGCTAATGATTGTTGACGCGCTTTGCAAAAGGATTATTATAATGCAAGGGGTATTAATTCTTGGCGCAGTGATTTTGGCAATATCAAAAAGCCCCGTATATTTATCGGTAATTTTTATAATGATAAAAATAATTTTTGAAAACTTTGGGGGAAGGTTTTTAATGAAAACAAAATGGTTGGCTAATAGGAAACCATTTCCTATAATTCTGCTACTTTTTGTTTTTATCTTGGCAGGCCCTTCTTTTGCGGCGCAGCGCTGTTCAGACACCGCCATCATCGTGCTGGGCACTCGGGAGCTGGATCAGACTACTCCGAGCTTGGATATGTCTCGCAGAGTGGAAAAGGGCGTTGAATTATACGCGAAACACCCGTCCGCCTTGTTGATCTTTACCGGAGGTAAAACCTCAGGACCGGTTTCAGAAGCAGCAATGATGGCAGAGCTGGCGGTAAAGCTGGGAGTCCATCCGGGGGAGTTTATTCTTGAAGAGGAGTCACATTCCACTAAAGAGAATGCTCAATTTACGGCCAACCTTGTTCTTGGCTGCGCCATTAAAAGAACAATGATAGTTACCAGGCTCGGCCATTTAAAGCGTGCGACGCGTATCTTTTTTAAGTACCGAGTTTTCGGAAAAATCCAACCGGTTACCTCCAACATTTCTAAAAAGGAAATTATCCGCAATTTACAAGAATACCTCGCAGGTCACCAGAGCGTTCCAGTCCAGCAAATACTGGAGAAGATAAAAAAAGAATAGGTTTCTAGATCAGTGCGCGTTAGAATATTGCATATCATTTACCAGGTTTATGATATAATTCTAGCGAAAGGAAAATTAAAAAATGTCTTTAAAATCATCCAAAAAAAGATTAAGATTGAGAATCATAATTCCGGCTTATCCGGCGTTTAATATTTATTCCCACATTGCTAATAAAACCACGGCCTTGGGCCCGGCATGCGTTGCAAGCTCCGCAAATAAAACGCAGGGTTGGGATGTCGAAGTTATTGATGAAAATAATCTTCGCAGACACGGACCCAGGAGCGCTTCTATCGGAGCGGACCATGAATTTTTACAAAAACAGAGGCCTGCTGACGTTGTTGGATTGTATGGGGGGTTGACAAGCACCATACCCAGACTTTACGCAATAGCCCGGTTTTATAAAGAGAAGGGTATTGCGACTATCGCCGGGGGCCAGCATTTTGTTGAAGATAATATAGCTGAGGCTTTGAATTCTGGCATTGATTATGTGGTTATCGGGGAAGGGGAAGAAACCATCAAAGAACTTCTCCGGGTTATGGAAGGTAGTTTAGATGCCAATGAGGTAAAAGGCATCGCATATTTAGATAAGGGGCAGGTAATATTGACTCCAAAAAGAGAACCGCTTACCGATTTTGAAAAGTTACCTTTGCCGGATTTCTCTTTAGTGCGTTACGCTAAGATTGATGTCTATCCTGTCGGAAGGATACGAGGCTGCGGCATGGATTGCGAGTTTTGCACGGTTAAAGGTAAGCCAAGAAATGCCTCTCCCGAACGCCTGCTTGAAAGTATCAGTTTTCTTATTGAGACTAAAGGTGCCGATGATTTTTTCATTGTTGATGACCTTTTCGGGCAGCAACGAGACGAAACAATAAGGTTCTGCAATATGCTCAGGGATTACCAAGCAAGCATAGGTAAAAGGCTGGCATTAACCGCCCAGATCAGGCTGGATAAAGCTAAAGACCCGGAACTTCTTTCGGCGATGCGCCAGGCAGGTATTAACACTGTAGCTATTGGTTTTGAGTCGCCCATTGAAGAAGAGCTAATAGCGATGAACAAGCGCCTGATGCCCGAAGATATGCTGGCCTTGACAAAGGTTTACCATAAATTCGGTTTTTTGGTACACGGTATGTTTATTTTTGGCTATCCATTGAAAGAGGGCGTGCGTTTTAAGATGTCAGCCAAAGAGCGGGTAAGGCGTTTTAAAAGGTTCATAAAAAAAGGCAAAATTGACACGGTGCAAATTTTGTTGCCTACGCCTCTTCCCGGGACTGAATTAAGACACAGGCTTCTAACGCAAAACAGGCTTTATCCGCTACAGGATGTCGGCTGGGAATATTATGATGGTAATTTTCCGCTCTTTGTGCCTGATGAGCCCATGACCGCCGAAGAGATGCAGGATTCTATCAGGAAGATCATGGGAAAGTTTTACAATTTTAAATATATGTTTATGGTAGGATTGCACATCATTTCTTTCCCCACCATAGTTTTCTTTTTGCACAATATTAAATCAGGATGGAGGAAATGGTATAGGNNCGTAATGATTTGTTCCGTTTTGGCGGATGGATCATTATGAGGCGATGGGTTTCTCAGTTTAAAAAAGATCCGTTTATCGGAAGATTACAAAAGGCAAAAGAGCACCTAAAAGTTAAATAGGAGAATGTTTTCTAGGATAGCTGAAAGATTCAGCCGTTTATTGGTTTTATGGGTGGTTGTTTCCGCCGGCCTGGGGTATATTTTCCCTCAGGCCTTTTTGCCGCTTCAGCCGTTTACCGACTGGTTTTTTGCTTGCACCATGTTTGGGATCGGATGCCTGTTGTCCGGGGAAGACTTTGCGCCGATACTTAAACGCCCAAAATTAGTCTTGCTTGGGACGCTGGCGCAGTTTAGTATTATGCCGTTGCTTGCGTTTTTTATCATTAAAGCGCTTGGGCTTACTCCGGCCTTGGCCGTGGGGTTGATTTTGGCTGCGGCTGTACCTGATGCTATGGCCGCGGGTGTAATGTCTTATCTTGCTGAGGCTGATGTGGCGTTTTCGGTAGCGTTGACAACCGCCACAACACTTGTTTCTCCGGTGGTAACTCCTGCCTTGACGTATTTTTTGGGCCGGGCTTTTATACCAATCCCGTTTTGGCCGATGTTCAAGAGTATTATGATCATGGTAATCTTGCCGCTTTTTGCGGGATTATGGGTGCATCAGCAGTTCCGCAAGCCCGTGACAGCGCTAAGGCCTGTTTTTCCCGCGCTTTCCACGCTTTTTATCGCCTTTATCTGCGGGTTGGTGGTGGCACTCAACAAAGATGCCCTAGGTAAAGTCACTAGCATGGTGTTTGTGGCCGTGATATTACTTAATGTGCTTGGTCTTTTCTTGGGTTATCTTGCGGGCAAAGCCTTTCGACTTAACCTTAAGCAATGCCGCACTCTGGCCATTAACGTTGGCATGCAGAATGCGGGGATGGGGGCAGTGTTGGCGATCAAGCATATCTCTGCCGAAGCGGCGATCCCTAACGCCCTTTTTGCCACCTGGTGTATTATAAGCGCTGCCGTGTTGGCCGGGATCTGGTCAGTGCACCCGAAAAAATAATCTTGACTGCCGGGCTTAATTCTAATAGAATGGAGAAAATAATGTATTAGCATCAAGGGTGCAGCTTAATGAATCGGGCAAAAACGCAAGCAGGGGTTTTTAGGCAACTCTTATAAATAATAAGGGTTGCCTATTTTTTTGCTTTGTCTGCCTAAATCTTAATCACTTTCAGGGGAGGTTTTATACATGCCAAGAAGAACGGATATCAGGAAGGTTTTAATCATTGGTTCCGGACCCATAATTATTGGGCAGGCCTGTGAATTTGATTATTCCGGGACCCAGGCCTGTAAAGCCCTGCGCGAAGAAGGTTATGAGATAGTCCTGGTTAATTCTAATCCCGCGACTATCATGACCGACCCAGGGATGGCAGATAAGACTTATATAGAGCCGCTTACTGTCGAAAGTTTAACTAGGGTAATTGTCAAGGAGAAGCCTGACGCGCTCTTGCCGAATCTGGGAGGGCAGACCGGCTTGAACCTCGCCTCCGCATTACATAAGGCAGGGGTGTTAGATAAATACAAAGTCAAGATTATCGGAGTAAAAGCCGATGCGAATGAGCGAGGAGAGGATCGCGAAGCATTCAAGGAGACGATGAAAAAACTCGGCATACCTGTGCCGCGCTCACAGATCTGTCATTCTGAAGAGGAGGCTTTAAAAGTAGCTCAGGACTTAGGCTATCCGGTAGTTATCCGTCCGGCTTATACGTTGGGAGGCACAGGCGGCGGGATAGCTTACAATACCGAAGACATACGTATTCTGGCTAACCGCGGCCTCAATGCCAGCCTGATCCATCAGGTTTTAATTGAAGAAGCGGTTATCGGATGGGAAGAGCTTGAGCTTGAAGTGGTGCGTGATGAAAAAAATCAGAAGATTACGGTATGCTTTATTGAAAACATTGACGCCATGGGGGTGCATACGGGAGACAGTTTTTGCGTTGCGCCTATGCTGACTGTCCCGCAGCAACTGCAGAAAAGAATGCAGGAGCTTTCCTATAATATAGTGGATGCAATCGGAGTAGTAGGAGGCACCAATATACAGTTTGCCCATAATCTGAAAGATGATCGTTTGGTGGCTATTGAAATCAACCCCCGCACCTCACGTTCATCAGCCCTTGCGTCAAAGGCAACCGGTTTTCCTATCGCGCGCGTTTCCACAAAATTAGCCGCCGGGATTACCCTTGATGAAATCCCATACTGGAGAAAGGGAACGTTGGAAAAATATGAACCGTCGGGTGAATACGTGGTGATTAAATTCGCCCGCTGGACTTTTGAGAAATTCCGCCAGGCAAAGGATATCCTTGGCACGCAGATGAAGGCGGTGGGTGAAGTGATGAGCATCGCCAAGACATTCAAAGAAGCATTTCAGAAATCCATAAGGTCGCTTGAAATAGGGAGGTATGGGTTAGGATTTGCTAAAGATTTTAACAGTCTATCCTTAGAAGAGTTGAAATCCCGGCTTGCATATCCGACAAGCGAACGCGTGTTCCTGATGTATGAGGCGTTGCGCAAAGGTATGAGCCCGGAAGATCTTTATAATCTTACCTATATTGGTCGGTGGTTTATCAATGAAATGAGAGAAATAGTAGGGTTTGAGGAAGAGATGCTTCAATTTGGCTGGCAGAGGATTCCCGACGATTTATTACGCAAGGCCAAAGAATGGGGATTTAGCGATAGATATCTTGCCAAGATATTCAAGGTAAAAGAGCAAGAGGTGCGCGTGCGCAGAAAAAAACTTATCGGTAATGCCCGTTTCGAGCCTGTGCCGGTCAGCGGCGTAAAGAATGCCGCCTATTATTATTCTACTTATACCCCCGGCAGCGATATGGTGCCGGTTTCGGGAAAAAAGAAGGTTCTTATTTTGGGGGGTGGCCCCAATCGTATCGGCCAGGGTATTGAGTTTGATTATACCTGTGTGCACGCGGCATTTGCGCTGAGGGATGAGGGTTTAGAATCGATCATGATCAATTGTAACCCTGAGACAGTTTCTACCGATTACGATACTTCCGATAAGCTTTATTTTGAACCCCTGACAGTGGAAGACGTCTTGGCTATTTGGGAGAAAGAAAGGCCTATTGGCGCAATCGTGCAGTTCGGTGGACAGACTCCGCTGAACATTGCCGCAGAGCTTGAGCAGAATGGGGTAAAAATACTCGGCACAAGTACCAGTAGTATTGCCTTTGCCGAAGACCGGGAGTTGTTCCGGCAGAAGATGATTGAATTAGGCATCCGGCAGACAGAGGGTGGGACGGTATTTTCGCTGGAAGATGCGGTTAAGCTTGCCCAACGCATCGGTTATCCGGTAATGGTCAGGCCTTCGTTTGTTTTGGGTGGCCGGGGGATGGAGGTAATCTACGACGAAGAGATGCTGCTTAGATACGCCAGGGAAGCAATACAGGTCAGTCCCGAATACCCCATGTTAATTGACCGTTTTTTAGAGAATGCTATCGAATGCGAGGTGGATGCTCTTTGCGATGGTAATGAGACCTTTATAGCTGCGGTAATGGAACATATTGAGCATGCGGGGATCCATTCCGGGGATTCCGCGTGCACTATCCCTTCGCGTACCATAAAAGCCGAACATCTAAAAACGATAAACAGCTGGACAGAGATGATTGCCCGGGAATTAAAGGTTGCCGGGTTAATTAATATCCAGTTTGCCATATGCGAAGATAAGCTTTATATCTTAGAGGCGAACCCGCGCGCCTCGCGCACAGTTCCGCTGGTTTCAAAAACTATCGGTATACCTCTGGCGTGTATTGCCACGCTTCTAATGCTGGGCAAGAAAATAAGCGATTTTCCGGAGCTCATTCACCGTAAGCTCGCTTACGTCTCGGTAAAAGAGGCGGTATTTCCATTCAATATGTTTCCTGAGGTTGATCCTGTATTAGGGCCTGAGATGCGCGCGACCGGGGAAGTCATGGGGATCGGGCCGGATTTTGGCACCGCTTTTTATAAGGCCCAGGAATCAGCAGGCACAAAATTGCCGACAGAAGGCACTGTATTGATCACGGTGACGGATGCGTCTAAACAAGAACTTTTTCCCATTGCTTTAAAACTATCGCAGCTGGGATTTAGGATTCTGGCCACGGAAAACACGCACCGTTTTTTAAAAGAGAATGGCCTTCAGACGAATCTCATCAAGAAACTCCACGAGGGCAGGCCTAATATTGCCGATGCGATCAAAAACAGGGAGATAAGCCTGATCATCAATACGCCTATAGGCAGGAAAAGCGCTTATGATGATAGCTATATTCGCATGCTTGCTATCCAATATAAGATCTCTTATGTAACGACCATGGCTGCCGCGCGGGCGACTGTGGATGGGATCGGTTCGATAAAAAATGGCCAGAGTCAGCCGGTATCTTTACAGGAATACCACGGGATGTTAAAACAAAAAGAGGAGCAAAAAGTGCGATCGTAACACCCCGCGCTAAGCGGAATTGCGCGGGTGTTCGCTATTGCGAAGGGGGGTCCAAATGCCACAGGTAAAAGAAATCACCGTTACTCAGTTGGACACGCAAGAGTTCATCAAGGAAAAGGTAAGCGAGGTCTCTCAAGTCGTAGGTAATGGCGTTGCTATTAACGCGCTTTCAGGAGGAGTAGATTCATCAGCGGTGACTATGCTTGGGCACAAAGCACTGGGGGATAGGCTCAAGACTTACTTTGTAGACAACGGGATCATGCGCGAGGGAGAACCGCAACAGATAGTTTCCGTGTTTAAAAGCCTGGGAGTGAATGTTCAGATAATTGACGCCCAGGATGATTTCTTCGGCGCGCTTAGAGGTATTACAGATCCCGAAGAAAAACGCGAGGCGATCACCCAGACGTTTTACAAAAAGGTTTTCGGCAATCTGGTAAGAAAAAGTAAGGCAAAATACCTATTGCAAGGGACTATACTTACGGATATTGACGAGACGATCGCAGGGATCAAACGTCAACACAATGTTTTTGAACAGTTAGGTATTGATCCGCAAGAGGCTTTCGGGTATAAAATTATTGAGCCGTTGGTGCAATTGAGAAAAGACGGAGTGCGTAAGGTTGCTCAAGATCTGGGCCTGCCCGTTTCCATTTATAACCGTATGCCTTTTCCGGGGCCAGCGCTTTCTGCGCGGGTAATCGGAGAGGCCACTCCGGAGCGGATTGGCTTGGTGCGCAAGGCAACCTCCATCACAGAGCAGGAGCTTGCTTCGATCAAGGCTTTTCAGTACATGGCAATACTGCATAACGACCGGGTTACCGGAATGCGCGATAATAAAAGAGATTTCGGGCATCAGATTGAAATACGCTGCTGGGATAGCATCGATGCGCGCCAGGCCCGGCCCACACAATTGCCTTTTAGTCTATTAGAGAGATTGGCGCAAAGGATTGTTACGGAGGTCCCGGGCGTTGTCAGCGTTACCTACAATATTACTACCAAACCGCCTTCTACCATGGAGGCAGTATAAAATAGAGCTAAATTATTTAAGGGTCTTGACAAATGTCCTTCCGGTAGTATAATTAATTATCCGAATATTCAGAAATACGGAAATAGATAGGGATGTTCACTACTGCTACACCCGGCCCAGATCGGATTTGGGCCGGTGTTCGCTACTGCGAAGGAGGATTAGAATGGTAAGGATAACGGTATTGGCAGTGATCATGTGTGTGGCGTTAGGCATGGTGGGAATGATAATTCCCGCTTATTCCGAACAGCCGGTAGAACCTCAGCAGGTAGCAAGTGTTATCACGACTGAAATAGTGTCTGTGGATCTGGATAAATCGACCTTGGCGCTCAGCGTAGCTCACGATCCAAATGTCAATGCTAGCGGAAAGTTGACTATTTCGGTTATGCCCGAGACAAAGATTCTTAACGGGGATCAGGTTTTAAAGCTTTCTGACCTTAAGGCAGGGGATAAGGTTACTGTTAAGTATACTACCGATGCTTCTGGAACATGGAAAGTAGAAAGCATCAGCCTGCAACCCGTAGAACCAGCATCTATTGCTAAATAAGATAAGTCAATATAGTGGCGGTTCTTTTATAAGGGACCGCCACTATAAAATTTAGGGCTTAAAACCGGATGGAAGAGTTGGCGTATAAGATCAAAGCTGATTTTCTGAAGGTGTTGGCGCATCCTTTACGGCTGCAGATCATTGAATTTTTGAAAAATGGCGAACAAAAAGTAGGAACTATTGCGAAAAAAATAGGCATTCCGCAATCCAGCCTTTCTCGGCATTTATTGTTTTTAAAAGAAGGGGGAGTTTTGAGATCTCGGCAAGTGGGTACGGTTATTTTTTACGGGATAGAGAGCCAGGATATTTTTAAGGTTTTAAGGCCGATTGCCGAGATGTTACGCCAGAAATTAAAAAAAACAGAGAAGGTATTGGATAGTTTAGGTTAGGCAGTTTAGGTTCTTCGCTGTTGTATTTCCCACCGCAAAAATAACCAACCAAAAACTTGACACTCTAATAAATAGCAGGTATACTTATATTAGAAAATAGTTAAGATTCATAACTATTCAAAATATTAATGAATATTGAAGAATTTTCACAAAAGATTATTGAGTTGTTGCCTCAGGTGAGCAGGGGTTTCGCGCACTACGCCCACGATTATCTTACTAAGGGCGAAATCACCTTGCCGCAATTTTGGGTTTTAAATTATCTTTATTGCAAAAAAAAGGCGAAAATGGGAGAGTTGGCGCAATTCCTCAGGACAGCCCGTCCTGCCATAACCGGATTAGTTGACCGTCTTATAACGCAGAAGCTGGTGATTAGAAAAGACGATCCTCTGGATCGGAGAATCGTGTGGATCGAGTTGACCCCTCAAGGCAGGAACGTTATACAAGGTATCAGGGCCCAGAAGATCAAGGCCTTAGTAAAGATTTTCGCCAAGGTTTCTTCGGATGACCGCAGTAGATATATAGGTATGTTGGAGAATGTAGTAAAAATCATCAATCTACCGGAGGAACAAGAGGGGAAAAAATGAGGAAATTGTTGATTTTTTTAATTATGTCTATTTTTCCTGTTGCTGCTTTTTGTGCGCAGGATTCAGATATCCCCAAGGCAACGGATAACCATGTCCTTACCTTGAAAGATTGCTATAGGCTTGCGCTTAAGGAAAGCGAAATTATTGCTTCTGATGCCGAAAAGATCAAGGAGGCAGAAGCCCGCTTTTTGGAAGCCTTTGGGACTATCTTGCCCCAGATCTCTTTTTCCCGCTCAAACGTGTGGAGGAACTCGAAAAGATCTCCCACCTACAATAAGTCCTTTGAGCAAAAATTTGTTTTTAAGCAGGCGCTTTTTTCCGGTTTCAAAGAATTTGCCGCCATAGCGGGCGGAAAATTTGAAACTAGACAACGTGAAAATGAAAAGTTGCGCGCCCAACAGCTTCTTCTTGTGGATGTCTCAGACGCGTTTTATCTTCTTATGGAGGAGCGGGAAGACCTTAAGGTGTTGAAGACCATTAAAGATGCTTTCTTGAACCGCATTAGTGAGCTCAAGGACCGCGTGGACCTGGGCAGGTCCAGGACTAGCGAAGTGGTGAGCACTGAAACGCAGCTTTATTCTCTTGAAGACCAGATTGAATCGGCAACAAATCAGGAACAGGTCGCGCTTGAGCTTCTGGAATTTCTTGTCGGTAGGCCGGTCAATGATATAACGGATGCGGAAATTATCCCTTCCCTTAGTCCGGAAGCGGAATATCTGGCTAAGGCCTCTACCAGGGCAGATGTATTGGCGGCTAATTTCGCCTGGAAAGTGGATGAGAAAGGTATAGCTATTGCCAAGAGCGGTTTTCTGCCACAGGTAAACTTAGAGGGCGATTATTACGCGCACAGATCGTCCGCGCCCACGGATGGTAGGTTTGATACGCTCCTGACCGTTAATGTGCCGATATTTGAAGGCACTACCACATACGGCCAGGTTAAAGAAGCGACTGCCAGGGCCAGGGAGAGCGAATTATTATTCAAGAGGGCTGAAAGGCTGGCTGCTCAGGATATCCACGATGCCTACCTGAATGCCCGGTCTGATTTGTCGCGCACCGTAATTTTAGATAAGGCTTTAAAATCCGCCGAAAAGAATTACTCGCTACAGCTTGAGGATTATAAGTTAAATGTGGTGAATAATCTGGATGTTTTGACTGCGATACAAGATCTTGAGGATGTCCGTAGAAGTTTTATCCATATCTCATATGAAAGTAAGCGTTTCTACTGGCAACTGCTGGCCGCTGCCGGAGAAATAAACCCGGAATAATATGACCCTATCAGATATCTCTATTAAAAATCCTGTTTTTGGCTGGATGCTCATGATCGGCATCTTTGTTTTCGGCTGGATCGGATTATCGCATCTCGGCGTAAGCCAGTTGCCTGACGTGGATTTTCCGGTGGTCACGGTCTCAATAACCTGGGAGGGCGCAGCGCTCTTCCCGAGTTACCTTAGAATTGAACCTTAAGCGTAATATAGACGCTGCGCTGCAGGACGTCCAGACCAAGATCGCCCAGGCACAGAGGAATCTTCCGCATGATATAGACCCGCCAATCGTGACCAAGACAAACCCCGAAGACCAGCCGATTATGTATGTGGCTCTCTCCGGCAGCCGTCCTCAGAAAGAGATGAACCACTATGTAAGTGAAATATTAAAAGACCAGTTTACCACAGTGCCGGGCGTAGGAGATATCTGGCTGGGCGGCTACATTGAACCTAATTTGAGGGTTTGGTTGGATGCAGGAAAGATGCGGGAAAAAGAGCTTACGGTTGAAGATGTGCTCAACGCTATCAGCTACCAGCACGCAGACCTTCCCGCGGGATACATCGATACCGGATCTAAAGAGATAAACTTGCGTGTCTATGGCGAGGCGGCCAATCCCGAACAATTTGAAAATATTAT
>JAPLLP010000052.1 GCA_026387515.1 Candidatus Omnitrophota bacterium
CTGAGGTTTTGTTGCCCGAGCCCAAGTATCTTATCCATATGCAGGTAGAAGAAGCGGTAGACCTAACGCCACATTTGTAAAAACACGGAGCCTAAAGATGGGAGACATTTTCGCGGGTAGTGAAATAGTGGAGATTGGTATCCAGATCGAAAAAAACGGCAGGGATTTCTATAATGCCCTTGTTGGTAAAACAAAAAGCCCCAAGGCAGCGGATATTTTTAAATATCTGGCCAAGGAAGAAGAGAAGCATATTAAGGCCTTTGAGGGTATATTGAATAAGCTGGATCAATACCGGCCCGCGGAGGCATATCCCGGAGAATACTTTACTTATATGCAGGCTTTGGCCGGGGAGCATATATTTACCAAGAAGGGGCAGGGTGTTTTGAGTGCGAAGTCAATAGCCAGCGACCGTGTAGCTATAGAGGCAGGCGTTGGTTTTGAGCAGGATTCCATTGTTTTCTACTCGGGGATGAAGAGGGTTGTGCCTGCCTACGACCAGAAGGTAATTGAGGAATTGATTGCGCAGGAAGAAAACCACCTTAGGCAGCTTCTGGAATTAAAAAGGCAGATTTAAATTTTCGGGGGTAGGCATGGATAAACAGGTAAAAATATACAGCACACCGACTTGCCCTTACTGCATCAGGGCAAAACAATTCTTGAAAGAAAATAATATTGTTTTTGATGATTTGGACATTTCTTCTAATGCGCAGGCAGGCGAAGAGATGATCGAGAAATCCGGGCAGATGGGCGTTCCCGTGCTGGATATCGATGGCGAGATCATTGTAGGGTTTGATAAGCCTCGCATCAGCCAGGCTTTAGGTTTGTAATATGCCAGACCTCATAATTATCGGCGCCGGGCCGGCCGGCATAACTGCCAGTGTTTACGCGGCGCGAAAAAGGCTGGATCTTTTGGTGATTTCGCAGGATATCGGCGGCCAGGCCGCATGGAGCGGCGACATAGAGAATTATACCGGATATCAGTTTATTACCGGACCGGAGCTGGCGCGGAAGTTTGAAGAACACATGCGTAAATTCGAGATTGCCCTTAAGGAGAGCGAAACCGTCCTGGACGTAAGTAAACAAGATAATGTTATAAAAGTAAAAACAAGCAAAGAGGAATACGAAGCAAAAGCGTTGATTATTGCCTCGGGAAAGCGTTCGCGGGAAACTTGCGACGGCCCGTTATTTTCCGGCCAGGATGTGGCTGTTATCGGCGGAGGGAATTCCGCCCTGGATGCGGCTATGCAGTTGACTAAGATCGCGCGCCAGGTGACGATAATCAATATCGCACCGAGTTTGACGGGTGATCCGGTGATGCAGGAGAAGTTGTTGCATAATTCCCGGGTTAACGTTTTGAATAATATTCAGGTTACCGCAATTTTAGGCGATAAAATGGTTCATGGGGTTAAAGTATTAAAAGGCGGACAGAACGAAACTTTGGCTGTCACCGGTGTATTTGTAGAAATAGGGCTTATCCCCAATAGTTATTTTGCCAAGGATGTGGCCAAGAACGAGCTGGGAGAGATCAAGGTAAATAGCGCTAATGAGACTAATATTCCGGGCATATTCGCTGCCGGAGATGTAACAGATGTTACTGAAAAGCAGATCATCATAGCTGCAGGTGAAGGTTCCAAGGCCGCCCTAAGTGCCTATCGGTATATCGTTCACCAGGGATAGTCCTTTCGGAATAAACTTTAAATCCATGCCAAAAGATTTCAATATTGCCATAAGAAAACGAACAATAAAACAACTGTTGGTCGCGCCATTCTTCCTGATTATACTTGTCGGAGGATGGTTTTATCCTCTCTTGGGTTTTTTTATCCCCCTGTGCATGCTCGCAGGGTTGGGTCTTGCGTTATTTAGAGGAAGGAAATGGTGTGACTGGTATTGCCCTCGGGGAAGTTTTTATGATTCTGCGATGAAAAGGTTAAGCCCGCAACAAGAAATTCCCTGGCTGTTCAAAAATATCAAATTTAGAATAGCGGTATTGGTTTTCCTCATATCGGTAATGTTTTTTAATCTTATCCTGCGCTGGCCGGACGCGCAAAAAATAGGGAAATTCTTTGTGATATTGATTACCACGACAAGTATTTTAGGGATTATCCTGGCATTTATGTTCCATCAGCGCAGCTGGTGCTCATTTTGCCCCATAGGGACGGTGATAAGCCTCATTAGCAAGAATGTTTATCCTTTAAAAATCGATTCCACGCTCTGCATCGGATGTGGAGTCTGCTACAAGGTTTGCCCGATGCAGATGAAACCTTTAAAAGACGGGGATTGCCTAAAATGTAATCTTTGTATTTCGGCCTGTCCTAAATTGGCTTTGACGCGAAGCCGGAAATAGCGGTTGCAAAAGCGACTATATTTTTTTCTCAAGCGTGATATAATAAAGCAAAAGTAGCGAGGTGTTCACTTACTGCTACACCCGGCCCAGATCGGAATTGGGCCGGTGTTCACTTACTGTGAAGGAGAGCCCATGAAAGAAAAAGTCGAGAAGGCGTTAGAAAAGATCCGTCCCATGCTTATGGCTGACGGCGGTAATGTGGAGCTGGTAGAAGTGACTAATGACGGCGTGGTTAAATTAAAGCTTACCGGAACCTGCGGTTGCTGCCCTATGAGTCAAATTACCCTAAAGAACGGGGTGGAGAGGATTTTAAAGCAGGAAGTGCCGGAAGTAAAACAGGTTATTTCTATATAAACCTTAACTATCTAGAAGGCTATGCGCACTATCAAGGAGATAAACGAGAAGATCAGAAAGGGCGAGGTAGTAGTAGTTACCGCCGAAGAGGTTATTGACTTGGTGGATAAAAAAGGCCCTAAAAAGGCTGCCCAGGAGGTGGACGTAGTCACCTGCGGCACCTTTGGTCCGATGTGTTCTTCCGGGGCATATTTTAATATCGGCCACTCCAGACCCAGGATAAAAATAGGCGGTGGTACCTGTAATCTTAATGACGTGCCGGCCTATTGCGGTCTCGCGGCCATGGATGTATATCTGGGGGCTACTGCCCTGCCTGAAGATGACCCGCTTAACAAGGTTTATCCGGGAGAATTCAAATACGGCGGTGGGCATGTGATTAACGAGATAGTCGCGGGCAACGATGTCCGTTTAGAGGCTACTGCCTATGGCACAGATTGTTATCCCCGTCGCAAATTAGAGACGCTTATTAACATAAAAGACCTAAATGAGGCAGTGCTTTTTAATATCCGTAACTGTTATCAGAATTACAATGTGGCGGTGAATCTTTCCGATAAGCCGATCTATACCTACATGGGCATGCTTAAGCCTAAGCTTGGTAATGCCAATTATTGTTCTGCAGGCCAACTTTCTCCGCTGCTCAAGGATCCTTATTATAAGACCATTGGTATCGGGACGAGGATTTTTTTAGGCGGAGGCATAGGTTATGTCAGCTGGCAGGGAACTCAGCATAATCCTTCGGTGAAGAGAAAGGATAGCGGCATCCCTCAGGCCCCGGCAGGGACGCTGGCGGTTATCGGAGATTTAAAACAGATGAAACCTCAATGGCTGGTGGGCGTAAGTATGCTGGGTTACGGGGTAAGCCTGTGCGTTGGGATAGGCGTGGCCATTCCGGTACTAAGTGAAGATATCATTAAATATGCGGCCGCCAAGGACGAAGAGATTTTTGCGCAGGTAATGGATTACAGCGAATCTTATCCTCAATTGGTTGCCGAAAGCCTGGGAGAGGTAAGCTACGCGCAGCTTAAATCAGGCAAGATCGTCCTGCGGGGCGAGGAGATACCCACGGGCAATTTATCTAGTTACGCCCGGGCGCGGGAAATCTGCGCAGAGCTCAAAGACTGGATTAAAAGGGGAGATTTTCTTCTGAGTGAGCCGGTGGCAGCCTTGCCCGGAGCAGAATCAGGTTATACCTTTCGTTCTCTCAAGGAAAGGCCGATTGAGCGCGGGCCCCAGGAGGGAAGATGATCTCCAAAAGGATAGTTTTACACTTTCCTAAGCGGCTGGCGGACCAGCCGATCGTGTATAAGTTAGTCAAGGATTACGATCTTAAGTTTAATATATTAAGGGCTTCGATTACTCCTCAGGAAGAGGCGCTAATGGTCATGGAATTAAGCGGCAAGGCGCAGGATTACGATAAGGGCGTTGAATACCTGAAAAGCTGCGGCCTTACCATTCAATCCTTGAGCCATGACGTCCTGCGCAACGACCAAAAGTGCACGGATTGCGGGGTCTGTATTCCCATCTGTCCTGTGGGGGCGCTGGAAGTTGATGTCAAAACCCGTAAGGTTAATTTTCACAGCAAAAAATGTATCGCCTGCGAGTTCTGTATTAAGATCTGTCCTACCCGGGCCATGGAATTGCACTTCTAGGCCCTTCTAAAATGGTTAAGAAAAAAAAGTTAAAGAGCATACTTAAAGAAATGGGCTCGGTTTTGCTGGCCTATTCCGGAGGCGCGGATAGCACTTTTCTCTTGCAG
>JAPLLP010000065.1:0-369 GCA_026387515.1 Candidatus Omnitrophota bacterium
TCGCTGGAGTAGCTCAGTTGGTAGAGCACGTCCTTGGTAAGGACGGGGTCACGGGTTCAATTCCCGTCTCCAGCTTATAGTCGGGCATTTTAGAGTTTATGAGTCGGGCTTAATTAAAGTAATGCTATGCGAGAAATAATTACATTAGAGTGTACGGTTTGTAAAAATAGAAATTATACAGGCACCAAGAATAAGAAAAAGCATCAGGATAAGCTGGAGCTTAGTAAGTTCTGTAAGTTTTGCCATAAACATACTCCGCATAAGGAAACCAAATAGTGGGATTGGGCTTAGGGGCGTCGGTTAATGGCAAACCAACGGTCTACAAAACCGTCACTGTAGGTTCGACTCCTGCCGCCCCTGTTGCTTTAA
>JAPLLP010000065.1:410-2553 GCA_026387515.1 Candidatus Omnitrophota bacterium
TTTTTTAAAGGAAGTAAAGCAGGAACTGAGGAAAGTCGCCTGGTCCACGCGTAGCGAATTGATGGGGGCGACCACCGTGGTCATGGTTATCACTCTCATTATGGCGGCGTTTATCGGTTTGATTGATCTGGTGCTTTCAAAGATTCTGACGGTAGTATTCAAATGAATTCCGTCAAAGAACAGGTTCCTGGTGGGTTAGGATTGGAGAATGCTAGCGGGATGAAAAATTGGTATGTGGTGCACACCCAGACGGGTTCGGAAGATAAGGTAAAGTCTTTGTTGGAAAGCCGCATTGTAACTCAGAAGCTCTCCGAATTCATTACCAAGGTGATCATTCCCACAGAACAGGTTTCGGAGGTCCGCTCAGGAAAGAAGAAGATAACCCAGAGGAAGTTTTTCCCGGGATATATTATGGTTGAAATGGAGTTAAGCGAAGCGACTTATCTGGCTATTAAGACCACTCCCGGAGTGACCGGTTTTATCGGGCTCGGCAAGAAGCCCATGCCGCTATCCCAGGTAGAGGTCGATAACATCCTTAAAAGAACCGTTGAGACTCAAGTTAAGCCTAGCCCAAAGATCGTTTTTGAAAGAGGAGAGCAGGTCAGGATCACCGACGGGCCGTTTGTAAATTTCAGCGGTACCATTGATGAGGTGCATCCCGAAAAAGGAAAATTAAAGGCAAGCGTTTCTATTTTTGGCAGGGCTACTCCCGTAGAACTGGAATATTGGCAGGTTGAGAAAGTATAATGGCTAAGAAGATCACCGCACAGATCAAGTTACACGTTCCCGGAGCGCAGGCAAATCCGGCTCCCCCGGTCGGCCCGGCCTTAGGCCAGCACGGCGTAAATATTATGCAGTTCTGCAAGCAATTTAATGATCAGACCAAAGGTAGGGATGGGCTGATATTGCCGGTGGTTATCAGCGTTTATGAAGACAGGACATTCACCTTTATTATTAAAACTCCTCCGACTTCGGTGCTCTTAAAACGCGCGGCAAATCTGGCCAAGGCCTCAGGCACAGCTGGTAAAGAGGTTATTGGCAGCGTGACGCATAAACAGGTTGAGGAGATAGCCAAGACCAAGGTCTCGGATCTAAATACTGCGGATTTAACGCAGGCTTCCAAGAGTATAGAAGGTACCGCGCGCAGCATGGGTATAAAAATAGAAGATGAAAAAGCACAGTAAAAGATACCAGGTTTCGGAAAAAGTGGTTGACCACAATAAGGCCTATACGCTTAAGGAGGCCGTGGCAGTAATAAAGAATATGTCCCTACCTAAATTTGGCGGGTCGGTAGACCTGCATTTTCATCTGAACATTGATTCTAAAAAATCCGATCAGATGGTGCGCGGCACGGTGGTCTTGCCTCATGGTACCGGTAAGACCGTCAGGGTAGCTGTTTTTTGCCGCGGAGAGCAGGAGCGCCAGGCGCGCGAAGCGCATGCTGAGTATGTCGGAGCCCAGGAGTTGATTGACAAGGTTGCCGGCGGGTTCCTGGATTTGGATTGTGCTATCGCCACCCCTGATATGATGAGCGGGCTCATGCCTAGCCCCAAGACCGGGACGGTAACCACGGACATTGCCAAAGCTATCGAGGACGTAAAAAAAGGAAAAGTGGAATTTCGCGTGGATAAGCAGGGCGGTGTGCATCTGGCGGTGGGCAAAGTGGCTTTTGAAGAAGATAAGATTGTGGAGAACGCCTCTAAGGTTATCGAGGCCTTGAGCGAGGCTAGGCCCGCTTCGGTCAAGGGTAAGTTTATCAATAGTATATCTATATCCGCTTCCATGAATCCGGGATTAACACTGGCGCTATGAGACACCTGGCCCAGATAGGAATTGGGCCAGTGTTCATTTAACTATGAAAAAACTAGGCCTTATATTTAAAGAGACACAAGAGACTTTGATCAGGAATCATATAAAAGATTCCGGTATTTTCTTGGTGGTTAAATATTCCGGTTTATCCAGCCCTGACCTGACCAGCCTCAGACAGACCCTTAAAACCGTCCGGGCTAACTTTTTCGTGGTAAAGAATACCGTGGCCCGCCGCGCATTAAAGGCAATAGGTTTTGAGTCTATGGTCAAGTCTATTGAAGGGCCATGTGGTTTAATCTTTGTTCAGGACGAGCCGGTCTCAGCTTCAAAGATC
>JAPLLP010000311.1 GCA_026387515.1 Candidatus Omnitrophota bacterium
GCCCGGGCGTGAATACGTATTTCCTTCATAAATTAAAATCCTCCTGAACCTGCCAAAAGTAAGGCACTATAATACGACTTTTTACCCGGTTTGTCAAATAATTTATTTAAGGGTGTTTTCTAGGAACGCTCCCTGATAATTTCGGAAGTCTTGGAAAGCAGCCTGAAAATACCCTTCGCCTTGGCGATATCAAGCGTTCCCAGGCCGCAGGCAGGACTAAGCATGAGGTTTTCGGTCAACAATTCCCTTTTTACACCGTGGGCAATAAGCCTTTTAAATCCTTCATCTATCCGTTTAATCAGCAATTCCGGTGTCTGGCTCGCATCAAACTCCTGAGTCGGCACCACCCCCCAACAAACAATGCCGCCTCTTTCCAGGAAACCCTTGAGATTATCCGCGTAGAGCACAAATTTATCCTGGTAGCTAAAGGCGTCAAAATTAATAATATCTATACCCGGGACATCCGTAAACATTGACCAATCAGTATTGCCGCAGCAGTGCACCCCTATAAATACATCTTCGGATTTTACAGTATCGGTAAATTCTCGCAATACCGAAACCACGCTCTCCCTGGTCACTGGGGTGAATCCTGAACCAAAACAACCCAGGTACGGCTCATCCAAAAAAATAATCATCTTTTTGCCGAATTTTTTGAAGGTCTTTATCTGCCAAAGGGCTTTCATCTCTAGACCTTTGGTAATCGCCTGCATAAAAACGCTGTCGTGCAACAAGGCCTTACCCGTATCATCCTGGATACCTGCCGCAAAGGTAAATGGGCCGGTAACATGGCCTTTAATAAAATCAATAGAGGAAGAACCACCTTTCTCCAGACGCTCAAGAAAACCATGCAATCCCCTGGCAAAATCGGGAGTTATTCTAAAATAATCCGCATCATTCTCTATGATATGAGAATAGAAAGCCTCGAGCTCCTCTTCTTTACGCTGTGGGTCAAAGAAAATACCGGAGCGGCTCATTCTTAAACAGGGAAGATTTTCGCTGAACTGCGCCACCATGCCTTCGCGGGGATCGCGTTTGGGTAGTTGGGGCCAGAAAGGAACCCGAGGACAATTACTAAATACCACTTCCAGCGCCTCTTTGGCTTCAATATGGGGGAGGCTGCCTATGCCTGTTGCCAGGGCTTTTACCTTGGTCATACCGTTTCCCGCCTAAGCATGCCGCTGGGACCCATCTCTGTTATATCTTCCATCTTTACCTTAAATACTACGAATGTATCGGCGATAGAAACCTCAAAACTCCCATGGCGCTTACCTTTGGTCACCCCTTCGATGATCCGTTTGGTAGAGAGATCCACTTGCCTCTGTAACAACTCCTTAGATATCTTATCATATTCCGGGCCGCCTTCAATTATCTCCACCCTGCCGTTTATCTGATACCCCACCAGAGAATTGGTATCCACAAAAGACAAGGATGCCCGCGGGTTACTGTGCAGGTTAGTAAAAGTCCTGCCGATGGTATAATCTATAAGATAAATGAAGTTGCCTTCTATTTTAAGCAAAAATTTAGGCGCGGCATTAGGCCGACCGTCAAAATCACAGGTGGCTACGCTTATAAACTCTCTATCTTTTAAGAGTTCGATTATTTTTTTGTTGATCATAGTAATCCCGGCAGGTTGAATCCAGTTATCTCTTTCATCTTTTGCGCCGCCAGCTCATGCGAACGCTTAATACCTCTATTATAAGCATCCTTAATGGCTTTTTCAAGGCCATCTTTTTCCATCTCTCCCTGGATGCGTACATCTCGCACCTCCTGGGAACCACTCATAGTAATCTCAACCAACCCGTCTCCGCTTGCGATCTCGAAGGTTGTAGCCTCAAGGTGCCGCTTGAGCTCCTCGGCCTTCTTCTTCTTCGGCTTCAATAATCAATATCTGACAACACATGCGCTTATATTCGGGGAAAAGGCAGATCTCTTTTCTGCATACGCTATCCTTAAGGCAGGCGCTGGCCCAGTTAAGGCGCTTGCAGTTTAATGGGGCAGCGTGTTCCCGGGCCCGCTTTAAAGCCGCGTCTAAATCAGGGGCGATCTTATTTATGCCGCAGACTACGACTGTCTTCGGCGCATAAGCAATCCCGGCGGTACGATTCCCGTAGCCGCTGAAAAATATCAATTCTCCTGTCTGACTGATAGCATTGGCGCTGGCCAGATACACATCTGCCTGGCTGCCTGCCCGGCGTAATCGTAAACTCTCTTGCCGGGTTATTCCGGAAAGATATGGATTAAAAACCTTGCTTCCCCGATCCTCCAGTCGTTTTACAATCTCTAACTCTCCCAGCGTTACCGAACCGGAAAAACCAACCGATAAAGACTCAGGGATAGACTCCAGCAACTTTTCTGCCGCCTCTTTCCTATTCTGGCAATAGATACCCTGAATATTGCGTTTCTGCCAAAGCGTGATTAAGTCTTTGACCTTCTTATCCATAGTTTACTGCCTCTGCGTCAATCGCCGGGATAATTCCAAACGCAGCTTTTTAAGCCCCGGGCTGATTAAAACCGGATATTTATATTTAGGGGACACCTCAAGCAACCCGGGAGAAAAATTCGCTAAATTATCCGCAACCGAATACCTTATTTTTTCTAGAGAAGGAGTTTTATAATGAACCTTGCCTCTTTCAACCACTTTTACCAATAAGGGCTTACCCGCTATCTTTTCTTTTTCCAAGGCTAATATATCTTTTACGAACCTGCCATTCCTATCCAGCTGACGAATAACCTGCTTTCTCCCCGGATAAGTTGCCTTTGCCTTGCTTAATTTCATGGTCGGCAGAAACTTCCCTGACCTATCCGTAACTTCGCTTATTTTGTAGATAACGTCTAAACTCGGGGCATCTATGCTTGTGCCCATATTTGTCCCAACGCCAAAACTATCTACGCATGCCCCTCTTTTTAATAATTTTTCTATCTTGAACTCATCGAGATTACCGGTAGCAAAGATCTTGACATATTCCAGGCCTGCGCGGTCAAGCATTTTTCTGGCTAGCTTAGACAGAGAAACAATATCTCCGCTATCCAGGCGTATGCCCAAAAGCCTGTGCGCGGTTTTTTTAAGCTCGAGCCCCACGCTAATAGCGTTCTTAATCCCCTTCTTTACTTCATAGGTATCCACTAATAGAATGCTCTTATCGGGAAAGGTCCTGGCATATTTCAAGAAGCTTTCCTTTTCTTTTTTGAATGCCGCGATAAAGGAATGCGCCATAGTGCCGCTGACGGGTATATTGTATAATTTTCCGGCCAGGACGTTAGATGTCCCGTCGCAGCCGGCGATATAAGCACTACGCGCCACTTTAATCCCGGCCCAGGCGCCGTGCGTCCGGCGCAAAGAAAAATCAATAACGCTCCGGCCGCCAGCGGCAGACACGACACGAGCAGCCTTAGAGGCAATCATGGCCTGTAAATTAACGGTATTTAAAAAATAGCTCGCGATAAGCTGGGCCTCAATGATAGGCGCGGTAATCCGCACCAGGGGTTCTTGGGCAAAAAAAATCTCTCCCTCAGGCATAGCCCAGATATCTCCCCGGAACCTAAAATCACGCAAATAACGCAAGAATTCTTCCGAGAAGATATTCTTGCTCCTCAAGAAGGATAAATCGTCTTTGGTGAATTTCAGGCCGCGGATATACCGCAATAGGTCTTCCAGGCCGCAAGAAACCAGATACCCCCGGTTTGGCGGAAGCTGGCGGACAAACAAATCAAACGTAGCCCAAGTATCTCTCTTGTAGAGAAAATAGATCTCGGACATGGTAAACTCGTAGAAGTCTACCAAGAGGGAAAGGTTATTTTTCATCTAACAAATACTTATATTTTTCCGGAGAAAAAGTATGGGCCTTGGCTACGAGGTACCCTTTTTTATTTATAATCACATAGGAAGGCACGCCCAAAATTTCCAGGGAATTCGTAATCTTCATATCCCGGTCCAGTAATAAATCCAATTTTATCCCATGCGCGTCGCGGTAACTCTCAACCTTATGCGCATCCTCTCCGGCGTCTACCGCCAGTATCCCCCAGCCTTCTTTACTCAATTCTTCAAACCTGGTATTCAATGACTGCAACTCCTTACGGCAATATGGGCACCAGGTAGTCCAGAAAATCAAGATCACCGGCTGCTTATCGCGGAAACTTGCCAGGCTTACCGTATTCTGATTGAGGCCATTAAATGTAAAATCCAACACTTCCCCTTGATTAGAAGGCGCGCCTTTATCCTGGGCGCAGGCAATAGAGATAAACAGAAATGTAGCCAAAATGAATCCAGTTTTAATATATTTTTTCATGCTAAAACCTCCTTATGCCCGTATAAATAAAATATGCCCCGATTAGCATTAGAACAACCGCGCCGGTTTTTTGTATGTAATCAAGCCACCTTCCGGATTTCGGAAGGTTAACAATTATAGAACTAAAAGTGCCTAC
>JAPLLP010000263.1 GCA_026387515.1 Candidatus Omnitrophota bacterium
ACTATGGGGCTTTTAGTCGTGGGTGGGGAGATCACCACCAGCGCTTATGTGGATATCCAGAAACTCTCTCGCAAGATTATCGAGAGGATTGGTTACGTTCATCCCAAATACGGGTTTGATTATCATACCTGCGCGATTATTAATACCATCAACTGTCAGTCTCCGGATATCGCGCAAGGCGTGGATAAGGGCGGCGCGGGAGACCAGGGTTTTATGGTAGGGTATGCCTGCCGCGAGACAGATGAGCTTATGCCATTACCGATAATGGTGGCGCATAAATTAGTGGCGCGCATGGCTGAGGTAAGAAGGGGAAATATTTTAAAATACCTGGGCCCGGATTGTAAATCACAGGTTACGGTGGAATACCACGATGGGGCTGCCAAGCGCGTAGATTCCGTGGTCTTGGCCTGTCAGCATACCGCGGATATCCTGGATGATACCGGAGAAAAGATCACCAATAAGGCCCGCCAAGAGATAATTGAAGTTGTAGCCAAGCCCATTCTTAAGAACCTGGTGGATAAGGATACCAAATATTATATTAATCAAACTGGGAAATTTGTCGTAGGCGGACCGCAGTCGGATACCGGCATGACGGGGAGAAAGATTGTAGTGGATACCTACGGCGGAGTAGCCGCTCCCGGAGGAGGGGCTTTTTCCGGTAAAGACCCGACCAAGGTTGACCGTTCTGCGGCGTATATGGCTAGATACGTTGCCAAGAATATAGTTGCCGCAGGCCTGGCAGATAGATGCCTGATACATGTTGCCTATGTTATAGGTAAAGCAGAGCCTTTGGCAGTGATGATCGATACCTTTGGCAGCAGCAAATTATCTGAAGCGGCGCTGGTGAAATTAACCAATGAAAATTTTGATCTGACGCCTAGAGGTATGATAAAAGAACTTAACCTCTTGAGGCCCATATATCAGAAGACTGCCTGTTACGGCCATTTTGGCAGGACAGAGCCTGAGTTTAGCTGGGAGAGTACGGATAAGGCAGTGGTACTAAAGAAACAAGCAGCCAAATTGTAAAAAAAGGAGTTTCTTCTATGGATTATGATATTAAAGATATAAAACTCGCCCATAAGGGCGCGTTACGTATTGAATGGGCGCGTAATAATATGCCGGTTTTGGGTTTGATTGCCAGCCGCTTTGAGAAAGAGCGTCCTTTAAAAGGGTTGAAGATCGCTGCCTGCCTGCACGTAACTACCGAAACAGCGGTATTGGCGGAGGTTTTAAAATCCGGCGGCGCGGAAGTTTTTCTTTGTGCCTCTAATCCGTTATCCACGCAGGATGATGTGGCCGCCTCCCTGGCGAAAAATTTGAAAATAGCGGTTTTTGCTATTAAAGGAGAAGATACCAATACCTACTATAAACATCTTAAATCCGCGTTAGCGGTTAAACCCGATATCACTATGGATGATGGGGCGGATCTGGTAAGCACGATACATCAAGCCAAGCCTGCGGAATTCGCCAATATTAAAGGCGGAACCGAAGAGACGACTACGGGAGTTATACGTTTACGCGCCTTAGCCAAAGAAGGTAAGTTGCGTTATCCTATTATCGCGGTAAACGATGCTCAGACCAAGCATCTTTTTGATAACCGTTACGGCACAGGGCAATCTACTATGGATGGGGTGGTCAGGGCTACGAATAAATTGATCGCCGGTGCATGCGTGGTAATCTGCGGTTATGGCTGGTGCGGCAGGGGAGTGTCTATGCGCGCCAAAGGTATGGCAGCGCGGGTAGTGGTAGTTGAGGTTGACCCCCTGCGTGCATTAGAGGCGACCATGGACGGCTATGAAGTTATGCCTATAAAAGAAGCGGCTAAATTAGGCGATATCTTTGTTACGGTGACCGGGGATATTAACGTGATCCGCAAAGAGCATTTTCTATTGATGAAAGACGGTGCTATCGTGGCGAATTCCGGGCACTTTAATGTGGAGATAGATATCCCGGGGCTCGAAGAGTTAAGTAAAAGCAAGAAGCGCATCCGTGATTATGTGGATGAATATATACTTAAAGGCGGCCGCAAGATATATCTTTTGGGCGAAGGCCGTTTAATTAATCTGGCTGCCGCAGAAGGTCATCCGGCGCAGGTCATGGATATGTCTTTTGCCAATCAGGCCCTAAGCGCTGAATATATCGTGCGTAAGTACCGGGAAATGAAACATCAGGTGTATAAAGTCCCGGAGGATATTGATAAGAATATAGCGGCCTTGAAATTAAAGTCCATGGGTATTGAGGTGGATGTCTTGACCAAAGAGCAGGAGAAATATCTCTCCAGCTGGGAGATGGGAACCTAACTAGGGGACGTTTCTCTGTTCTCTAACTCCATATGTTTTCACGTGTTACATTAACACATTTTCCACCTTAAAGTTTTATTAATAATGGAAAATGAGCGTTTGTAACCTGTTGTATAGCAAATATTTATAGCGCAAGGAAACGTCCCCCATGATTAAGAAAATAGCGGTTATGACTGCCGGAGGAGATGCTCCGGGTATGAATGCTGCGGTGCGCAGCGTGGTGCGTTACGCCACAAGTAAGAAAATGGAGGTATGCGGTGTTTTCCGCGGCTGGTGGGGCCTGATCAATGAAGAATTAAAGGTTCTTAATGATCGTTCGGTATCAGGCATAATAAATTCAGGCGGGACGATTTTAAAGACCACGCGTTGCCCGGATTTCCAAACTGAAGAAGGGCAAAAGCGGGCGTACGATACGATAAAGAAATACGCCATTGACGCCCTGGTGCCTATTGGCGGTAACGGCACATTCGCCGCGGCCCATGAGTTTTTTAAAAGATATAAGGTGCCTTGCGTGGGTATAGCGGCATCTATTGATAATGACATTAACGGCATAGATACTACAATCGGTTCGGACACCGCCATTAATACCGCGCTTTCGGCGATCGATAACATTCGCGATACAGCTACCTCTATGGAGCGGATTTTTGTAGTCGAGGTTATGGGTAGGGGGTCGGGATATATTGCTCTTCAGGTAGCTTTGGCCGCGGGATGCGAAGACGTGATTATCCCGGAGAGGAAATTTGATTTGTCCAGTATGTGCCACGATATTGTCAATGGTAATATCCGGGGCAAGATCAGCTGGATTATCGTGGTAGCTGAAGGCGCAGGCAGCGCCGTTGAAATCGCTAAGGAGATTAACGAGATTACCAGCCTTGAGACGCGGGCAGTGGTGTTGGGGCATATCCAGCGGGGCGGAAGGCCTACAGCTTTTAGCCGTTCTTTGGCTACGCTGCTCGGCCAGGCCGCTGTTGATAGCCTTTTAAGAGGCGAACAGGATAAAGCAGTCGGGATGCGCTCGGGAGGGATTATTTCCGTGGACTTGGAAACGGCAATTCAGAAGAAAGAAATGGATGTGGAGAATTTGTATAAGTTGATCAAAACATTAACCTGACACCCCGCGCTAATAGGATTTGCGCGGGTGTGCCCTTTCTGGGCAAGGAGCGAGTAGAAATGGGAAGACGGCCTTTGGACATCGAGAGTATTGCAAGGGATTTATCTTTAAGCGACGATATAGAGCGTAAAAGGGTGCTGGCGAAAAAGATATTTGATATCGCCTATAAAAAAGGGATTTACCCTTCCAGCATCCATGAATTTTATATGGCCCGCGGCAAAGGCGAATTTGGCGGTTTTACCGTGCCGGCGATAAATTTAAGGAGCCTTACCTTTGATCTGGCTAGGGCGATATTCAGGGTGGCCAAGAAAAATAACTCCGGGGCTTTTATTTTTGAGATCGCCAAGTCCGAGATGGGATATACGGCCCAGCCGCCGGTAGAATATTCGGCTGTGGTTTTGGCAGCGGCGATAAAAGAAGAATTCCAGGGCGCGGTCTTTATCCAGGCAGATCACACCCAGGCCAATGCCAATAAATTCCAGGAGAATCCGGAAAAAGAGCTGGAGGTTCTTCAGGCGCTGATCGGCGAGGCTATAGAAGAAGGATTTTATAACATTGATATTGATTCTTCGACGCTGGTAGATCTATCCAAGCCTAAGGTGAAACAGCAGCAGTATTTAAACTATGAGGTAGCCAGTAAGCTTACCCAATTTATAAGAAGGGTAGAACCTAAAGGTATTACGGTTTCCGTGGGCGCAGAGATCGGAGAGGTAGGGCATAAGAATTCCACCCCTGAGGACCTGCGTGCTTTTATGGAGGGATATAAGGAACGTTTACGTAAGGGGCTGACCGGTATCAGTAAAATTTCTATCCAAACCGGCACTTCCCATGGCGGGGTGGTTTTACCCGACGGGACCATTGCCCAGGTAAAGCTAGACTTTGATACATTACAGGCACTTTCCAAGATCGCCAAAGAGGAATTTGGCTTAGGCGGGGCAGTGCAGCACGGCGCTTCTACTTTACCGGCGGAGGCCTTTCATAAATTCGCCGAGTGTGATGCCTGCGAAGTGCACCTGGCCACCGAATTCCAGAATATGGTTTATGATAGTAGGCATTTTCCCGCGGCGCTTAAAGCCAAGATATATGACTGGTTGAAGATCAATGCCGCGTCTGAGAGGAAAGATGGAGAGACCGAGGAGCAGTTTTTCTATAAAACACGTAAAAAGGCATTAGGCCCTTTTAAAAAAGATATCATTGGTTTAGGTAAAGAGACACGAGAGGCCATTACCGGAGAAATCGAGGCAAAGTTTGATTTCCTCTTCAAGCAGTTAAATTGCCTGAATAATAAACACTTAGTGGATAAATATGTAACCTTAAAGCGGGTGATTACGCGCAAGCGCCAGGAAAAAGTAGGCGTGGTGCACGATGGAGAAGGGGCCGATTAATAACACCCCGCGCTAATCGGATTTGCGCGGGTGCGCCCTTTCTGGGCGGGGAGGTAAGAGATGCGTTCGGACATTATTAAAAAAGGGATAGAGCGGGTTCCGCATCGCGCATTATTGCATGCCACGGGTTTAGGTAGAAAAGACCTCGACCGGCCTTTTATCGGCGTGGCGACTTCCTCCACTGACCTCATTCCCGGGCATATCGGGATGAAGGACCTTGAACGTTTTATCGAGCGTGGCATCTGTTACGGCGGGGGCGCTCCTTTTTTCTTTGGCGTGCCGGGTATCTGCGACGGAATTGCCATGGGGCATTTGGGTATGTGCTATCCTTTGGCCTTGCGTGAGATCGTGGCTGATACCATTGAAACAGTCTGCAACGCGCATCAACTTGACGGAATTGTCTGTTTGACTAACTGCGATAAGATCACTCCGGGCATGCTTATGGGAGTAGCCCGTTTGAATATCCCGGCGATTATAATTACTGCCGGGCCGATGCTCTCCGGGCGCTATAATAAAAGGAAATTGGCCTTTGTGCACGATACCTTTGAGGCCTTGGCCCGGGCGCAAAAAGGCGATATTTCAAAAGAGGAATTGATGTGTCTTGAGATGGAGGCCTGTCCTGGTGCGGGTTCCTGCCAGGGTCTATATACCGCTAATACCATGGCCTGCCTCACCGAGACTATGGGCATGTCTTTACCGGGCTGTGGAACCGCCCTGGCAGTCTCGGCCAAGAAACGCAGGATTGCGCAGGCAACCGGCGAGTGTATTGTGGAGTTGGTCAAGAAGGATATTACTCCCCGTAAGATCATTACTAAAGCGTCGCTAGAGAATGCGAATGCGATCGCGGTAGATATGGCACTGGGCGGCTCAAGCAATACGGTTTTACATCTAATGGCCATTGCCCATGAGGCGGGGATATCTTTAGATTTAAAGACATTTGATCGGATCAGCAAGAATATCCCGCACATTACCAATATCGAGCCTGCGGGTGAGCATTTTATGGAGGATTTGGAGTATGCCGGAGGAATCCCGGCTGTGCTAAAGAGGTTGAAGAAAAATCTAAATAATACGTTGAACGTTAGCGGCAGCAAGACCTTTGAAATTGCCGATAAGGCGACCATATTTGACCCTGCGGTTATCCGGCCCATTGAGAAGGCCTATCATAAGCAGGGTGGGATTGCCGTTCTATATGGTAACCTTGCTCCGGACGGGGCAGTGGTTAAACAGGCCGCGGTTTCACAAAATATGATGCAATTCACCGGCCGGGCAAAAGTCTTTAACCGTGAGGAAGAAGCGATGCAGGCAATTCTCGGAGGAAAAATTAAAGGCGGCGAGGTGATCGTTATCCGTTACGAAGGTCCTGCGGGCGGTCCGGGGATGCGCGAGATGCTTGCCCCAACCTCAGGCTTAGTGGGGATGGGATTGGCTGAGTCTGTGGCCTTGATCACCGACGGCAGGTTTTCCGGAGGCACCAAAGGCCCTTGTATTGGCCATGTTTCTCCTGAAGCGTCAAGCCGCGGCCCGATCGCTATTTTAAAAGACGGAGATATAATTACTATTGATATCCCGAAGAGAAAATTAGAAGTGAAACTAACCAAATCCGAAATAGAAAAAAGATTTAAAGTCTGGAAACCAGTGGCGCCGAAGATCACCAGCGGTTACCTGGCGCGTTATTCTAAAGGGGTGAGTTCTGCTGATAAGGGAGCGATTCTTTCATGACCGGTGCACAAATTATACTTGAATGTTTAAAGCGCGAAGGCGTGCAGGTAATGTTTGGTTATCCCGGCGGTCAGGTCCTGCCATTCTTCGATAAACTTTATGATACGGATTTCAATTTTATCCTGACCCGCCATGAGCAAGGGGCTGCGCACGCGGCTGATGGTTATGCCCGCGTAACCGGCAAGGTGGGTGTTTGTGTGGCAACTTCAGGCCCCGGAGCGACTAATCTCATTACGGGGTTAGCTAACGCCTATATGGATTCTATCCCGGTGGTGGCGATTACCGGGCAGGTGAAGACCTCTTTGATCGGAAACGATGCCTTTCAGGAGGCGGATGTTACCGGCATCACCCGGCCGGTGACCAAACATAATTATTTGGTGAAGGACGTCAAGGACCTGGCGCGCATTACGCGCGAGGCCTTTTATATTGCTTCTACCGGCCGTCCCGGACCGGTGCTGATTGATTTGCCTTCTGATGTGCAGATTCAAGAAACAGAATTTATCTGGCCGGAGGAGGTAAATATCCGCAGCTACAAACCCACATATTTTGGCCATCCGGGGCAGATAAAAAAAGCAGCCAAGCTTATCCGCCAGGCCAAAAAGCCGTTGATTTATGCCGGGGGCGGGATTATTACTTCAGGCGCGCACCATGAACTAAGAGAATTAGCTGAGAAGATCCAGGCGCCGGTTACCTGGACGCTGATGGGTATCGGTGGATTCCCGGCCACGCATAAACTTGCCCTTGGGATGCTGGGTATGCATGGTACGGCATATGCTAATTACGCTACTATGGATTCCGACTTGATCATCGCGGTGGGCGCGCGTTTTGACGACCGCGTCACCGGCAGGATCGATGCCTTTGCGCCCGGAGCAAAAGTCATACATATTGATATCGATCCTTCTTCTATCAGTAAGAATATTGAGGTGGATATTCCGATAGTTGGCGACGCGAAAAACATTTTAGGGCAGTTGCTCGAAGAGATAAAAGGCACGCCAGATACCTCGGAGTGGCTTAAGGTGGTTGATGCCTGGAAGAAGAAATATCCTCTTACCTATAAGAATGGAGATAAGATAAAACCGCAGTTTGTCATTGAACAGATAGATGCTGTGACTGGTGGCCAGGCGATTATTACTACCGAGGTGGGACAAAACCAGATGTGGGCGGCGCAGTGGTATAAATATACCCAGCCGCGTACTTTTATTTCTTCGGGAGGTTTAGGCACTATGGGTTTTGGTTTTCCCGCGGCTATGGGCGCGAAATTAGGCCGGCCTGACAAAATAGTTTTTGATATCGCCGGTGATGGCTCTATCCAGATGAATATCCAGGAACTGGCAACTTGCGTGTGTAATAAGATCCACGTGAAAGTGGCGATACTGAATAACGGATATTTAGGTATGGTGAGGCAGTGGCAGGAACTTTTTTATAAGAAACGTTATTCTCAAACCCGCTTGCATAATCCGGATTTTGTCAAGGTTGCGGAGGCCTACGGTGCAGTGGGTATCCGGGTTACCAAAAGAGAAGAGGTGCGCCCGGCCATTGAAAGAGCCATTTCAACCGAGAACACGGTATTTATTGATTTTCAGATCGAGCCGGAAGAGAACGTTTTTCCCATGGTCCCGGCTGGCGAGGCCATTAATAAGCTGATCGGAGGGCTCGCATAATGAGGCATACGATATCGGTTTTAGTGGAGAATAAATTCGGGGTACTGGCGCGGGTCGCCGGGTTATTCAGCGCGCGCGGGTATAATATCGCCTCCTTATCGGTAAGCGAGACACTCGACCCGTCCATTTCTTATATGACTATTGTGGTTGAGGTAAAAGACGAAAAGATACTGGAGCAGATCAAGAAGCAGTTGAATAAACTTATTGACGTGGTCACGGTTACCGA
>JAPLLP010000004.1 GCA_026387515.1 Candidatus Omnitrophota bacterium
CCGTGTCGGCCATTGACGGTACCAAAATGGAACCCGGCAATTCCCAATAATTATTTGTATTTGCGCTATTATATGGTAATATTATGATAAGGATAGATATAACGACGCTGGTATTCTTTTACATTCTCTTCTCCGTAGTAGCTATATTGGTAATATGGGCTATATTGGGATACAGGAGGATGAGGAGCGTCTCTGTATCGGTCAATAATGCGGAGCCTATATGGAAGTGCTCCGTATGTTTTCATGATTACATTGACAGCTTGCACGATGACATATCCGTTTGCCCTCTATGCGGAAGCTATAACAAGAGGGAGAGCTTAAATAACTCGGGGAGGGTTAAAATATGATCACCGAAATAGGGATTACGGCAGGGGATATTTGGCATTACCTTGATACTCACGGCAAAGGAACTCTCAGAGACATCACGGCTTCCATCAACACCGATAAAGACAGGGTATTGATGAGCGTAGGATGGCTGGCAAGAGAAGGGCATGTTGTCGTGGAGAGGTCAGGCGCCGATTATCTGGTCTATTTGAGGCGATAAAGAAGGAGACTCGTATGGTCGAAAATAAGATTACGCGCGATGACGAAGAAGTACCTATAGTTCCTCCGCTGAAAGTTATCGATCATAAGACTATCAACAAGCGCTTCGGATGGTGGTCCGCGGTGGTCCTATTGGAAAGTTACGGCAGGAAACAGGTTTGTTTTTATCTCTGGCAGAAGAAGCCCGAAGGCGGGTGGAAGAGGAAGCAGAAATTCGCCGTTCATAACCAGCAGGACTGGGCGCTGATCCAGGAAGCAGTCGGCACAATGATAGATACTCTTACGTAGAAACAGAGCGTCGAACCTACCTTAAAATAAGCGCACGATCCTTCTTTATCCCATGGCCAATAAATATATACTTATCATAGTCACATGCGCATCCCGACAGGAAGCCCGCAATATATCCGGGCTCATCCTGCGCAAGCGGATGGCCGCGTGCGCAGGCATAATGCCGAAGATGGAATCGAAGTTCTGGTGGAAGGGAAAGCTCGATAGCGCCGTGGAGTATATGGTGACGATGAAGACAGTAAGGTCTAATTTTAAGAAGATAGAAAAGGAGATAAAGCGTATTCATAGTTACGACGTTCCGGAGATAATAGCTTTTCCCATTGTCGCGGGTAGCGGAGATTATCTTGACTGGATAAGTAGAGCTGTTGTATAGTGTTTTTATGAAAGTAGCCGACGTTTAAACGTCGGCTACTTTCTCGGGATCAATGATAGTATAGAATCGTGGGGATGTAGCTCAGTTGGCAGAGCACTTCGTTCGCAACGAAGGGGTCTCCAGTTAGACGCTGGTCATCTCCACCATGAAAAAAACAAAAAAAATTCTATCGAATTTTTTGCTCAGGTTCATGGCGCTGCCATGTTGATTTTTTGCGAATGGTGAATGCCCTGCACCTGAGGAGCCCCGAAGGGGCGACGAATGGTACAGGGCAATACCTTTTAAAGGGTAACATGTATTACGTTTACATATTATTGAGCCAGAAGGACGAAAACTTTTACATCGGGTTTACCGAGAATATTAAGCAACGCCTCGACGAGCATAACGCTGGTAAGAACGTAAGCACCAAATTACGACGCCCTTTAAGCCTTATATATTTTGAATGGCATACGTCAAAATTTGACGCATTACGGCGAGAACGATATTTCAAAACTACAAAGGGCAAGGCTACTCTCAAGCAAATTCTAAAAGACGCTCTGTTGAAAAATGGAGCGAAATGTACGCATTCTGAGCAAAAAATCTAATCCCAGTCACCACGAGTGGGAAACAATACATTGCCGTTAGGCATTCAAAAAGCAAGAACGCAAAGCCTTGAATATGTGCAGTTATAGGGTAAACTTAGATATAGATAGATGAATCATATGGAATAGATGGTAATTTTAATGTAACGCGCTAGTTAAAATACCTGCTGTTATGGTATGCCCATACTAGCAGGAATTTTTTTGTCGTATAATTAAAAGTTTTTAGGATGTTTTTGTCATTGCGAGGAGCGAAGCGACGAAGCAATCTTATAGGAGCACAGATGGTAACATTATTCAGACAACATATCGTATATAAGATCGTGGCGCTTGCCGTCTGCTTTACGTTCATATGGCAGTCCGTAGGCCCGTTGGATATGGCACGCGCCGAGTCGTCAGTTACCACAGCCCCTCCATCCCATAATAATATCACTATCGGTTCAATTGCTACACCGCCAAGCCTCGGAGAGATAATAAGCTCTTCCAAGGGCACAAACGACAAGACCGTCATTCACATCAGGGATGCGCATTGCGATTACTCCGCCCAAAACTCCATCTCGGGCCTGATAGGCCATTTCCGCGATAAATATGGAATAAACTTGGTTGCCCTCGAAGGCGGTGCGGGGAATTACGACCTGTCTGTATTTACAGATATAAAGGACGCTAATGTGCGCGAGCGGACAGCGGATTACTTTGTGAAGAACGGAGAGGTCAACGGCGCCGAATTCTACGCCATCAATAATCCC
>JAPLLP010000115.1 GCA_026387515.1 Candidatus Omnitrophota bacterium
CCAACAAGCTTTAGCTCCTCCAGCTCATAACCCTTTTTTAAAGCGTTAACATTACCAGGCTGCTTTGGATTTGTCAGAAATATCGGTTCAAAAGGGTCTCTCCTGTTAGAAGAGGTATAGGCAAAATCACCTACGTTAAATTGTGGCGGTGCAGGCTCGGCTTTCTTGGCTTCTGGTTTCTTCGGCTCAGTCTTCGGCTGCGCAAAAACCATGCCCTGACATACGGTAATCAATAAAAATGCCGCAACGACGAGACACAGCGTGAAGCGTGAAGCGTGAAGCGTGAAGCGTACAATTCGTAAGGTCCCGCCTTTGGCAGAATTAAGACTTACGCATTTCGAGTTTCGAGTTTCGAGTTTCGAGTTTCGCAATGTATTCATTTTACTTCTTAGGCGCTCCACCTTTGCCATCCTTCTTTTCGTCCTTCTTTTCTTCCTTTTTGCCTTCTTTTTTATCCTGTTTTGGTTGCTGTTTTAAGTATACATACGTTTTTGCTGTGCATTCTCCAGTCAGGTTCAGTTTTCCGGCTACTTTTTTTGGGTCCGGAGCAAGAGAAA
The DNA here is from genome assembly GCA_026387515.1 of Candidatus Omnitrophota bacterium. The sequence continues at coordinate 558 of JAPLLP010000115.1, forward strand.
AACTTGTCACATTTATAATTCTCTCCAATTTTCTGATACCATCAAAGAAATACCCTATATGATGAAAGGGACCGTTGTATCTAATCGTAAATGGTAATTCTGCATAAAATTCCTTATTTTGCACTGGCTTGGGCTCAAAATAGGTTATCTTTAATCGTGTTTCCGTGCCAAGGGTTGATACATTTCTCAGTAAATTGGGGATATCTTTTGTCTCAGGCAACTGTTTCAGCGTCTGTTGTAACATCTCCTGTAACTGAGCATATTCCTTACGGAATTTTTCCATATTGTTTTTTATTGCCACCATGTTATTGAGTTCCTGTTGCAGTTTTGCATGCTCTTCATTTAATAGTCTTTTCGTTTCAAACTGAGGCATAAGAAAATAATAAAAGAGCGCAGCAAAGATTAAACCATTAATAAACAAGCAAAAGATAAGCTTGTAAGTTTTCGGAATCTTAATTATTTTCTTCTTTATCTCTATCGGGTCAAGTGATAACTTCATCATAAGGATATATCACCATAAATCACAAACTTTTTTAAAACAACACCATCTTCCAGAGGAGCATCTTCCACCCCTTTTAATTCTACATTTTTGATGTATGGAACCTTGGACAGTGCCTCAACCAACATTGAAATTGATTCAGTTTCCATGGATCGACCTTCTAATTCAAATTTATCTTCTGTCTTCTTAAAGCTTTTAATCCAAACATTATCCTTTATAAGACCCGAAAAATCGTACATGGTTCTGGCTGCAAGCGCCCTACCCTCTTTAATGCTGTCGATCGCCTTGATTCTTCTTTGAATCTCCTTTTTCTCCTGCTCCATGGCAAGGTATTCTTTATAAATCTGCTGTAATTTCTGAATCTCTTTTTTTGTATTTTCTATCATCGTTTTTCGTTTTGTTATCTCGTTTGTATTGTAATAATAGAAACCTCCAAAAACCATAAGTGCTATTACCATAATAGAAAAGAACATGTATACATCATACATGAATAAATCTTTTTTTGGCTTTGCGGGTAGTAAATTTATCCTTATCATTCTAATTCCAAAATTCTTGAAGACAGTTGCAATGCAATAGCATTGAATTCTTTATAATCTTCATAGATATCAAACTGACTCAAATCTTCATTAAAAAATTGTGGGCTCCCGCTGAGCATAGCAAAAGGATTGAGGTATTCAACCTCAATATTTGTATATTCTGCAATCTTTTCCTTTAATCCATGAAGTAACGATGTGCCGCCTGAAAGATATATTTTTCCTAATGTTTCATTGGGGTTTGTGGATGTATAGAAATTAATGGTTTTATTTATTTCCGAAGCTATATTAAAGATAAAATCCTCGAACAGATATAAGACGTCATCGTCCCCTTTAATCTTTTTTTGTTCAGCATCTTCAAAAGTAAGTTTTAAAGATTTTTCAATCTGATTAGTTAAATATCTGCCCCCCAGGAGTATCTCCCGTGTAAATCCTATGTTCTCTCCTTTGATAATTGCCATATTTGTTACAGATGCACCTATATCGACAACCACAACAGATGAGTCTTCCGGGTTATCTATCTGTTCAGCAATGTTTGTAAGGGCAAATATATCGACATCAAGGATTATCAGATTCAAGCCGGCGGCCTGAAATGTGTTCACAAATCCGTCGACAATTTCCTTTTTTGCAGCGACTATAATAACATTAATAGTGTTTTCGTTTTCATCGCCTAATCCCATCATCTGATAGCTATAATTGATTTCTTTCAGGGGAAAGGGAATGATGTTTTCTACTTCTGCCTCGATGATTTTTTCATCCTCGAACAAAGGCAATGAAGATTTTTTTGTGATAAGGCTTTCGCTGGAGCTGACTTTAACTGATCTTTCCGATGCCTTTTCTTCTAACAGAGGCATGGTAACCTTTTTTGTAATAACGCAGTAGCTTGACAATGCACATGCTGCATATTTACCTTTGATTTTATTTTCAATCAGTAAATTTTTCAATTCATGGGCAACTAAATCATTGTCTATAATATGGCCATCGCTGAGTAGGTTCTCTGTATAAGTTTTCTTTGCAAGATGTGATAATTTAAGACCTTTTTTTGTTTTTTCTAACACGCAGATTTTGATTGAGGCTGTCCCTATATCCACTCCTACCAGTTCATTAATACTTTGAAAACCAATTTTTTCGATTAATTTATCAAACATTGTTGACTATGGTCAAACCCCCTTATTAGTAAAAACTTTAGCAAAAAGACGCATTTATGTCAATTCATAATTTAAAATATTAACTAAAAAATTTAATTTATTAGCTTTGAAGCAAGTAATTAACCATTAATATGCCCCTTTGCCGCTTAGCAGCGCCTTAAAGGTTTTGATGATTATCACAATATCGAGCCACATTGACCA
>JAPLLP010000078.1:0-8065 GCA_026387515.1 Candidatus Omnitrophota bacterium
GAGGGAGTCTTGGTTGTGCCTTATAAGTTCAAAGAGAAGATACTCGATGATTTGTTCAAGACACCTTCCGCTGCTAGATCGCCGCAGTTTTTTCTATCAAGGTTAAAGACTATAGTTATAGATGCCGGACACGGAGGCAAAGACCCCGGGACAACCGGCAGGACCGGCCTAAAAGAGAAAGATATCAATCTGGATATTGCCCGCAGATTGGCTAAGATCCTTAAAGATAGCGGGGTCAAGGTGGTGTTGACGCGCAATAACGATAGTTATCCATCGCTTACGCGTAGAGTGAATATTGCTAACAGCGCGAAAGCGGATTTATTTGTCAGTATCCATACCAACGCTAACCGGGTAAGAAGCCTTAAAGGATTTGAGGTATATTATGTTTCTCCCCGGGCGGATGATTCCAAGCGTTCGCTTGCCAGCGCCAGGGAGGCGGCTTTAAATTTAGACCGGAGTTGTTTTGCCGGTAATTCCCTGTATCTAAAGGCAACGATCTGGGATCTGTTTTATACCTATAACCGCGGCGAATCCATTGAACTGGCCAGTTCCATATGCCACACCATAAATAAGGATATTGACGTTTGTGTGCTCGGCGTTAAGAATGCCAATTTTTTTGTCTTGCGCGGGGCGCGCATGCCCGCGGTTTTAGTCGAGATAGGTTTTCTTTCTAACTCGCGCGAAGAGAAATTGCTCAAGAATAATTTCTACCGTCAGCAGATTGCCGAATCTTTGGTCCGCGGAATAGAGGATTACGAGCAGGGTTTACCGATAATGGAGGCCTCTAAATGAGAAAGCCCATAGGGGTATTTGATTCGGGGGTGGGCGGCCTGACCGTAGTGAAAGAATTAATTCGTCAGCTCCCCGGAGAGGATATTGTTTATTTCGGGGATACCGCGCGCGTGCCTTATGGAATACGTTCCCGGGAAACCATAATACGTTATTCTATCGAAGACACGTTATTTTTATTAAAACAGGACGTAAAATTGATCTGCGTTGCCTGTAATACCGTTTCAAGCGTTGCCCTGCCGGTGATCAAAAATCATTTTAAGGTCCCGATTATCGGAGTGCTCATACCCGGAGTGCGGGAGGCGGTATACGCCACGCGCAATAAACGTATTGGAGTTATCGGCACCCGCGGCACCATAAAGAGCCGTAGTTATGAGCTGGAGATAAAACAGCTTGATCCCCGGGTTTCGGTTTTTTCCGCCAGCTGTCCTTTATTCGTCCCTTTTGTGGAGGAGGGTTGGCATAAAGGAAATGAGATTTTAAGCGTGGCCAGAAAGTATCTTGCCCCGTTAAGAGAAGCGCGAGTGGATACGCTTATTCTTGGCTGTACGCATTATCCTCTGATCAGGAAAGTCATAGCCGAGGCTATGGGGGACGGCGTTACTTTGATAGATTCTGCCAAACAGGTGGCCATCGAGGTAAAAAAGATTTTAGTCAGCGAAGGGCTCTTAAATACCAAGGTAAAGGCGGGAAATCATAAGTTCTATGTAAGCGATAATCCGGAATGGTTTAGCGATCTGGCCAAGAGTTTTTTAGGCGAACCGATAAATGACGTGAGGAAGGTCAGTAATGTATAGCGTAAGAATAAAAGCTTTTTTTAGCGCCGCTCATAAATTACGGGGCTACAAAGGAAAATGTGAAGAGCTGCATGGCCACAACTGGAAAGTGGAAGTCTCGGTTGCCCGTCAGATCCCGGATAAGGCCGGCATGGTCATGGATTTCACGGACCTTAAAAAAGAACTGAACATTATTCTGGAAAAATTGGACCATAAATATTTAAATAATATTTCATATTTCAAGAAAGTAAACCCTACCTCTGAAAATATCGCCAGGTACATATATGATTTAGCCAAACTTCATGTGCCGGGTATTGATTGGGTGACAGTCTGGGAGTCGCAGAATTGTGCGGCAACGTATCATGAATAGCAGACAGGCAGTTGTCCTTTTATCGGGCGGGTTGGATTCCGCCACTACGCTGTATATCGCAAAAAAACAGAAGTTTAAAGTCTTTTGCCTTATTTTTGATTACGGACAGCGCCACGGCAAGGAAATAACGTCAGCAAAAAAAATCGCGCAAGGCGCAGATTGTAAATGGCAGATTTTAAAAATTTCTTTACCGTGGAAAGGGTCCAGCCTTTTAGATCGCAATTTAATCATCCCAAAAATTTCGCATAAGATACCTTCTACCTATGTGCCGGGGCGTAATATCATATTTTTAAGCTTTGCCTTATCTTGCGCCGAGGCTATCGGCGCCCAGGCGATTTTTATCGGCGCCCACGCCCAGGATTATAGCGGTTATCCGGATTGCCGTCCGGAATTTTACCGGGCGTTCAGCAAGGTAGTGTAAAACTAGGGTTTAGTCTGGGGGTACCTTTTGGAAAGACCTGGTCGTGCTACAGGGGCGCTGGCGTTCCTTGCGGTAAGTGCGACAGCTGTTTTTATCGCGCCAAAGGTTTTAAGGAAGCCGGAATCAGGGATCCGGCAGAGAGGCTCTAAAATGAAAGGTCGAATTAACGAAGTATTTAAGAGCGTGCAAGGCGAAGGCCCGTTTGCGGGCGAGAAACAGGTATTCGTGCGTTTATTCGGCTGTAATTTGAGCTGCAGGTTTTGCGATACGCCCTTAAAAGGTTTTAGCGAATACGACCCTCAACAGCTTTTTGATACGATAAAGGCGCATAACCAGGAATCACATTCCGTATCTTTTACCGGGGGAGAGCCGCTTTTACAAAAAGATTTCTTAAGGGAGGTATTAAAGCTTACTGCCCAGGCAGGGTTTAAGAACTACCTTGAGACAAACGGCACGCTATTTTATGAATTAAGGGATGTGATAGACCTGGTGGATGTAGTGGCCATGGATTTTAAATTATCAAGTTCGGCGGGCATGGGGGATCTCTGGTGGATGCATCGTAGGTTCCTTGAGGTCGCCGCAAAAAAGGAGGTTTTTGTAAAAGCGGTCATATGTGAATCTACCAGTGACGATGATTTAGCTAGAGCATTACAGACAATAAAGGAAGTTAAGCGTGACGCGATTTTGGTGTTGCAACCTAATTGTCGCGAAGCCGGACCGCAGCTTCAGGATAAATTAGAGCGTTTTAAAAAGCGAAGCGAAGAAGAAGGGGTGAACGCGCACATCATCCTTCAGATGCATAAGGTTTGGGGAGTAAAATGAAAAGATCTGCTTATGAAGGGCTGCAAGAGAATGTCCGGAAATTGCGAACTCCTGAGATTGATGTTTGGAAGAATCAGTATCCGGACAAGCCTTATGTTATACAGTTGGATGTGCCGGAATTTACCTGTATCTGTCCTAAGACCGGATTGCCGGATTTTGCCACTATCACATTAGAGTATTCTCCACGCAAATACTGCATAGAACTCAAATCTTTTAAGATGTACACCATATTTTTTCGCAATGTTGGGATTTTTCACGAGCACCTGATTAATAAGATGCTCGAGGATTTCGTAAGGGCTTCTAAGCCGCGTTGGGTCAAGATCAGGGGCGTGTTTAATCCCCGCGGCGGAATAACTACTACTGTCAGCCGGGAGTACAGGGGATGAGAAGAATAACTGGGCTCAAGATAACGGATGCAGTCCGGGATTTATCTATCAAGGCAAATCTATCCTTAAGAAACGACGTATTAACGGCATTAAAGTCCGCCTTTGCCAGGGAGACTGATAGGCGAGCCAAAGGTATAATCGGCGCGATCATTGAAAATGCCTCTGTTGCCGCAAAAGAGAAACTGGCTATCTGCCAGGATACGGGCATGCCGATAGTATTTGCCGATATCGGGCAGGAAGTTATTATTGACGGAGATTTTAATAAAGCGGTCAATAAAGGGATAGAGTCAGGGTATAAAAATGCCTGTTTAAGGAATTCAGTAGTATCTAATCCTCTGTTACGGGGTGCCTCAGGTTATACGCCTGCGGTAATACATCTAGGGATGGTAAGGGGGAATAAGTTGAAATTAACCGTTTTACCCAAAGGTTTTGGCTGCGAAAATAAATCCCAAATTAGGATGTTTAAGCCTACCGCAGAAATTCCCGAGATAAAAAAATTTATAATTGAAACGGTGAAAGTCGCGGGTCCGGATGCCTGCCCGCCATATGTGATCGGCGTCGGTATAGGCGGGACTGCCGATTACGCAGGATATCTGGCAAAAAAAGCCTTGCTTCGTAAGCTTGGGTCTGGAAATTCCAAGCTGCGGGTTATGGAGCGCGATATCCTTAAAGAAATAAATAAGCTTAACATCGGGCCGATGGGCCTGGGCGGGAAAACCACTGCCCTAGCGGTGAACATTGAAACATTTCCTACACATATTGCGGGGCTTCCGGTTGCAGTGAATGTTAGTTGCCACGCCCTGAGAAGCGCAAGCGCTATACTATGACACCCCGCGCTAATCGGAATTGCGCGGGTGTTCATCTACTATGAAAAGAATAAAAGCGAGCCAGTTAGCCCAAGAAATCCCCGGTTTAATGTCTGGAGATGAGGTTTTGTTAAGCGGTATAATTTATACTGCTCGTGACCAGGCGCATAAGAGGCTGGTTGATTCAATGAAAAAAAGCGCCAAGTCCCCCATTGATTTAAAAGGGGCAGTTATCTATTATTGCGGGCCCACCAAAACTCCTAAAGGAAAAATTATCGGCTCTTGCGGGCCAACCACCAGTTCCCGTATGGATAGCTTTGCTTCTAAATTGCTGAAAGCAGGGGTTCTGGCCATGATCGGTAAAGGTAACAGGTCTAAAGAGGTGCAGGAATCGATAAAAGAACAAAGGGGAGTCTATTTTTTAGCTTATGCCGGTTGCGGGGCGCTATTATCAAAATATGTAATGAGTGCGAAAGTAGTTGCTTATAAAGAGCTGGGGCCGGAGGCGATCCATAGATTAGAGGTAAAAGATTTACCTCTAATAGTTGCCATTGATTCGCGAGGAAAGAATATATACCAGGAGATAAAACTATGAAACGTATTGACGGACGAGCAGCTGATGAATTAAGAAAGATCAGGATCACGCGCCATTATCTGAAATTCCCCGAGGGTTCATGTCTTATAGAATTGGGTAATACTAAAGTTATCTGTACTGCATCGGTGGAAGAGAGTGTTCCGCCTTTTTTGAAAAATTCAGGCACAGGCTGGGTAACCGCGGAATATGGTATGTTGCCGCGTTCCTGCGACAAGCGTATTCCTCGGGGTAAGGATTCCGGTAGGACGTATGAGATACAGCGTCTTGTAGGCAGGTCTTTACGCACAGTCGTAGAATTAAATAAACTTGGTGAGCGCACTATCTGGATAGACTGTGACGTGATCCAGGGTGACGGAGGAACGCGCACCGCTTCAATTACCGGAAGCTTTGTGGCACTGGCAGATGCTCTGCACAAGCTCAAGAAGGACGGTTTGATCGATAGTTTACCTATCAAAGACTTTGTTGCCGCTACCAGCGTAGGGATATTTAATGGGGAACATATACTTGATCTGTGTTATCAGGAAGATTCCAAGGCCGAAGTGGATATGAATATCGTGATGACCGGAAGCGGAGAATTTATTGAAATCCAGGGGACTGCCGAACGTAAACCGTTCAGCAAGGTCCATATGGATAAGCTCCTGGCGCTGGGGAAAAAGGGCATTGAGGATCTTATCGGCTTACAAAAGGATTTATTAAAGAGCGTATTTTGATGGAACTGGTTGTTGCGACTAAGAATAAGAAGAAGCTTAAAGAGATAAAGCAGATTTGGAGAAAGCTGCGTCTTAGGGTTAGTTCTCTGGAGGATTATCCGCGAGCCCCGCGCATTATAGAAAATGGCAGGACTTTCCAAGAAAACGCGGTTAAAAAAGCCGTAAAGATAGCCAGGTTTACGGGAAAACTTACGCTAGGCGAAGACTCCGGGCTTTGCGTGGATGCTTTGGGAGGAAAGCCGGGTGTTTATTCTTCCAGGTTTTCCGGCAAGAATAAAAGTGACGCCCAGAATAACCTCAAGGTGCTGCGACTATTGGGAGACCAGAAGCTGGCAAAAAGAAAGGCGTATTATATCTGCGCAGCGGCTTTAGCAGATAAAGACGGCGTGGTTGGCGTAGTTGAGGGAAGATGCGATGGGTTGATCGGTTTTCAATCTCAAGGTTCCGGCGGTTTTGGATATGACCCGTTATTCATAATTAAAAAATATAATAAGACCTTCGGGCAATTAGGCGAGGGGATAAAACACAAAATGAGCCATCGTTACCACGCCCTTAAGAAGGCTAAAAAGATAATCGAGAAATATATTGAGCAGCACGCAACTGATGATATAATCAAGGCTTACGGGGCGTAGCTCAGTTTGGCTAGAGCGTTTGGTTTGGGACCAAAAGGCCACAGGTTCAAGTCCTGTCGCCCCGATTTTTAAAAAATAATGCGCCTGTCCCCAGCAGATTTACTGCGTAAATCAATGCGCAGGGGACACGGCGGAAATATATAATAAAGATGCGCCTGTAGCTCAAATGGACAGAGCATCTGCCTTCTAAGCCGAGGGTTGGCCGTTCGATTCGGCCCAGGCGCGCCAAATTTTATGAGAATTACGATAAAAATAGTTCTGACGATTGTGTTAATCGGAGCCTTGATTTTCTGCGCCGCCTTTATCTTTTTTTCTATCCGCGGCAAAGATTTGGTCACCGAACAATTACGGAAGGTGACTCAAAGAGAAGTTAACATAGGTTATTTCGCGCTGCATCTTCCATCGGAGATAGCGCTGGGAAATGTTGATATTTCGGGCCTGGCCAAAGCGCGTTCAGTGATTATCCGTCCGAATATATTCAAGTGTCTTTTTGGCTGCTTGGTGTTTGATAAAATAGCGCTGCAAGGCCTTGAATATACCTTTGTGTTGGCCAAACCAGCGAGCGTGGTTAATTCGCCTGTTTCGGAGTCAATCTTTCAACTGGCGGAGGATGTCCGGCAAAAGATGTCTTTCGGCCGCAGCATATTTATCAAAAACCTCGATTCTAGTCTCGGGACTCTTGATTTCATCGATGAGGGCGCGAGGAACAAGGGCATAGAGTTTCGTCTTGAAGAACTAAGTTTGGTATTACATAATCTGACATATTTGTCGCATGCCATGGTCTCCAATTTTGATTTAAAGGCAAGGATCCCCTGGCATGAAGGCCTGGACAAGGGTGGTCTGGAGGCTAAGGGGTGGTTTGATCTTTCTAGGAAAGATATGGAAGCCACGGTCAAGATCACGGATATCGACGGGATCTATCTTTATCCTTATTACTCCGGATGGATCGACCTTGAAAAAGCGCGCATCCAAAAAGCCAAGCTTGATTTTAACAGTTCGGTCAGGAGTGAAGATAATAATTTAGTGGCGCTGTGTCACTTGGAATTAAAGGATATTTTATTTAAGCCGCGTTCGCCCAGAGAAGAACTAAGAAGAGAAGAACGGATCGTTAATACCGTAGTGGGCGCATTTAAGTCACTGGATCAGGGTAAGATCGCCATAGATTTTGTGGTGCGTACCAGTATGGATCAGCCGAAATTCGGTTTAGCGAATATCAAGTCTGCCGTTGAAGATAAAATGATGCAGGCCAGGCAGGCGAACCGCCTGACGGTGCAGAAGGCCGCGTTATTGCCCGGCAAGGTAGTCGGCGGGACCGTTAAAGGCACCACGGATATAACCAGGGCGCTTATCGGTGGGACTTTAAGCCTGGGCAAAGAGTTGAAAAAGGCTTTTGAAGTTGCCTTTACGAGAGAGAAATAGAGATGAGAAGCATTTTAGCTTTGTTTATATTGGCATTAGCCTTAACTTCTTTTGTCGGCTGCAGGAGTATTAATGTCGGCGCAAACGGTCAGATCGGCACGGTCACCGGAGGCGGTTCGGTGAATATCCCGATCCCGTAAACAGGAAACTAATTTTTTCCATGCTAAAAAGGTATATCAAAAAGTTCGGCGATTTTTTGGTGGATAGCGCAAGTAGTGTTACTTCCCGCATAGTTTTTATGCTGCTCTTCATCATTCCCATGGTGTTATTGGCACTATTCAATTATATAAAAATATATCAGGAAACTACCAGTTCGATTTTTTCCGAAAAAAGATCCCA
>JAPLLP010000078.1:8077-19178 GCA_026387515.1 Candidatus Omnitrophota bacterium
CCGAAAAAAGATCCCAGGCGCTTCTCTATGCTGCGGTCGTACATGAAAGATTGGATTCTGTAGTGAATCTTGGTATATCTTTGGCAACCAGGCCAAGGTTTGTGGAAGATGCGCTGAAGGGAGATTGGAAACAGGCTATTAGCATATTTGAAGGCATTACCGGTAACTTTCCTTTTATCCAGAGGTTATTCGTGACTGATACCAACGGCATCATAGTGGTAGATATGCCGGCGGTTAAGGGCGTCGTAGGCTCAAGCCGTGCGGATAAAGACTGGTATAAAGGAGTAAAGGCTAAATGGCAGCCCTATGTTTCAGATGTCTATCAAAGGGTTATTGAACCCAGGTATAATATTGTATCTATCGCTATTCCTGTAAAAAATAGTACTTCCCTGTATGGTGCTAATGTATTATCAGATAATCCGTCCAAGGATGTAATAGGTATATTAGTTTTACAATTGAAGCTGGATACATTTGCCAGCTGGACTAAAGTTTTTGATGTGGGCGTAGGCGGGCTTATGTATATAGTGGATAAAAGCGGCAAGATCGTTTACCATCCTAAATTCAAGCCTCAGATTGACCTTGTGGATTTCTCCGGAGTACCGATAATCAAAAAAGTGCTTGGCGGGGAGAGCGGAGTTGAGATAAATTTTAATCCTGTTGAAAAAGAAAAACGCGTAGCTGCATATGAGCCGGTGACTGACTATGGGTGGGGGGTTGTGGTGACTCAGCCGGCAAAGATAGCTTTCATGCCCCGCGACAGGGATTTACTGTTTTTTCTGATTTATAGCTTATTAGCTTTATTTTTCTCCCTCACGTTAGGGTATTTGATTTTGTTTATCCTGACTATCCGTAAAAAATCCGAGATAGCTTTATTGAGAAGCAGCAGCTTCAAACAGGCGCTCCTGAACACCATTCCCTTCGGTATTGATATTGTAGATAATCAAGGGAATATAATGTATGTGAACCAGATATTAAAAAATGCCATAGGTGAAAATACCGCCGGTAAAAAATGCTGGGAGGTATACACTGACGATAAAAAGCAGTGCGGTCTCTGTCCTTTAAAAACCGGCTTTGATATCGGAGAGACCAAAAGTGTCGAGGTCAATGGCGCGTTTGGGGGAAAAACTTTTATTATCATGTATACGGGTATGATTTATGACGGTAAAAAGTCAGTGATGGAGGCTTTTATCGATATCACCGAGCGCAAAAAAGCGGAACAGATTGTTCAGCAGGCGCTAAATACCAAAACGGTTTTTACCAGCATGGTTTCGCATGAGCTCAGGACTCCGCTTGCCGCCATTAAGGAAGGGATCTCTATTGTTTTAGACGGAGAGTCCGGGCCAATCAATAAGGAACAAAAAGAATTCCTGGATATTGCGAAAAGAAACGTAGATAGGCTCAATAGGCTGATTAGTGAGATCCTCGACTTCCAGAAACTCGAGGCCGGTAAGATGGCGCTCAAAAAGGAAGAAAACGATATTAATGACGTTGTGAGAGAGGTCTATGGGACTATGCTTTCTTTGGTACAGAATAAAGGTCTTGCTTTTATTATTAAGCCGGATGCGGATCTGCCTCGAATAAAATTTGATAAAGATAAGATAATCCAGGTGTTGAATAACCTGGTTTCTAACGCGATTAAGTTTACCGAAAAAGGCTCTATCACCGTCTTTACCAGCCGCGGAGACAATTTTATCCGCGTTTCTGTGCAGGATACCGGCCCCGGTATAAGAAGCGAGGATATTCCGAGGTTGTTCCGTGAGTTCGAGCAGCTTGAGACCGGCACAGACAGGAAGACCGGAGGCACGGGGTTAGGTTTGATAATTTCCAAAGAGATAATCGAAGGCCATAAAGGAAAAATTTGGGTAGAGTCAAAAATCGGCGAAGGTTCTATCTTACATTTCGTCTTGCCGATCGAAGAACGCAGGAATAATATGCCGAAAACCATACTTTTGGTTGAAGATGAACCGGATGTTGCCAGGCTGACCGCTTCCAGGCTCAAAAAAGCAGGGTATGAAATTTTAACCGCAACTGACGGACAGGAGGCCCTGGACCTGTTAGAAGGGAAAAAACCAGACCTGATATTACTGGATCTAGTTATTCCTCGCGTGAGTGGTTATGATGTAGCCAAGAAGCTAAAGCAAGACATCCGGTTTAAAAATATACCCATTATTTTATTTACTGCCAGCGCTATAAACGACTTTGCGCAGAAATTGATAGAGACCGGCGCTGCGGATTATATCATCAAGCCGTTTGAACCGGGACAATTACTGGAAAAGATAAAGAAGTTTATTCGATAAAAGGAGCGTGGGTATATGCCTAATTTAAAGATTCTCCTAGTCGACGATGAAGAAGATTTCCGTAAGATCTTAGGTGTAAGGCTAAAGGGATGGGGTTATGATGTAATCGAGGCTGACAGCGGCAAAGTAGCTATTGATATGGTGGTGCACCAGGAACCGAATATTATAATCCTAGATTTTTTGATGCCGGATATGGATGGGGCCGCTACCTTAAAAGAGATACGCAAGTTCAACAGTAAGATACCGGTGATCATGTTTACCGCGCATTTGCACGAAAAGACAATCGAGGAAGTAAGGGAATTAGGCGTCAGCGCCTTTGTGCCGAAAATAAGCGCCTATACGGATACCATTGCTGCTTTGCAGGCGGCATTAAAGATGGTAGACGATCAATCGCATAACACCCCGCGCTAAGCGGACACCTGGCCCAGATAGACGCCCGGCGCTAATAGGATTTGCGCCGGCGTTCACTTACTGTGAAGGAGAAATGAACATGTCAAAGAAAAGGATATTATTGGTCGATGATGAAGAAGATCTGGTAAAGACGGTATCCTTTCGCCTGGAGGCTAACGGCTACGAAGTTACGAGCGCTTATAACGGCCTGGAGGCCATGGATAAGGCGCATAAGGAGAAGCCGGATCTGATAATTTTGGATATTATGCTGCCCAAGATGGACGGATATAAGGTGTGCGGGCTGCTTAAGAATGACTCAAGGTATAAGGAAACCCCTATTATAATGTTCAGCGCGCGGGCCCAAGAGTCAGACATGAAGATGGGTGAAGAGGTGGGCGCTGATGCCTATATTACCAAACCGTTTGAACCTAAGACGCTGCTAGACAAGATCAGCGAGCTGTTAAATAAATGAAGAAAGAACAGGAACAATACCGGCTTTTAAGGGACTTTATGGACCATGTGCCCGACGTTATCTATTTTAAGGATAAACAGGGCAGGTTGATCTTGGTGAACAAGGCGCACGCCAAAGGCCTGGGGCTTAAGCCGGAAGAGGTAATAGGAAAGACCGATTTTGATATCTTTCCCCGGGAACGCGCCAAGCTTATGGCGCTTGATGACCGTAAAGTCATGGTTTCCGGTAAGGCTATCATCGATAAGGTTGAGCGGGCCACCCGGCCTGACGGCGTGGATAACTATGTTTCTACCACCAAGATACCCCGTTTTGATAAAAAAGGCAGGGTTATCGGGCTCGTGGGCATTACTCGCGACATCACCCACCGTATGCAGCTCAAGCGTCTGGAAGAGGAGCGGGTCCGGATCAGCAAGAAATTAGAAGTCCTGGAGGAGCTCAATAAATTAGAATCAGGTTTTATCTCGGCAGTTTCTCATGAGTTGAGGACGCCGCTAGCGATCATTAAAGAGGCGATAGGATTGGTTGTCGACGGCCTGGCCGGACCTTTAAGCGGCCAACAGAAAGATTTATTAGGGCGAGCCAGCAATAATATAGGCCGGCTGAAAAATATTATCGATGATCTACTGGATATATCGCGTATTGAAACCGGAAGGCTTAAGCTGCATTATTCGCTGGTTAATCTTAATGACCTGATCGTAGATTCGGCGGACCATTTCCAGCGCCTGGCGGAAGACAAGGGCGTAAGGTTGCAGTATCAATTACCCAAAAAAGAGATCAATATTTTCGTGGACGCAGAAAGGACCGTCCAGATAATCAACAATCTCATTGATAATGCCTTAAAATTCACCGAAGATAAGGGTGAGGTTAAGATACAGGTTAATATATTGGAAGAGAAAGCCAGGGTGGGGGTTTTCGATACCGGCGTAGGTATAAGTCAGGAAGACCTGCCTAAATTGTTCAACAGATTTGTGCAGGTATCTAAGGTATCCGGCGCGGAAAAAAAAGGCGTAGGCCTGGGACTTTCCATAATAAAGGAATTAGTGCATAAGCACGGCGGTGAGATCTGGGTTGAATCTAAATTAGGGGTAGGCAGCAGGTTTTACTTTACCTTGCCCAGGGTGCATAGCGCGAATATCCTGAGCAAAGATATAAGGGTAAAGATAAATGATCTGCTTACTCAGGGCAAAAAGGTATATCTGATTAATTTGCTGGTGGTCAATAGCCGCGAAATCAAAATAACCCCCCAGAAATTAACCAAGGATTTAAAAAGCATCATCGAAGTTGCCTTCAGGCGCGTTGCTCATACCGGGGATGATAGTTTTCGCATAGATAGCGCGGATGCCCGAAAGGCTGAATTCAGTGTTATTTTTCCCGAAGCGAATGATAAAAAAATCTCCCGGTCCGTTGAGCTGCTCAAGGAGAAGATCAAGGATTATTTTATCCGCAACAGGGTGAAGAATCTATTCGTTAATATCGGTAAGCTTCCTTATATCAAGAAGGAAGATCGGGTCGCCGGTAATTTTTATGTCGAGAATGTCCATATCGGTTTTGAAAAAAGATATTTTAAGAGAATTGATTGCAACCGGGATATTGAGATCTTTTTTCCGGACAGATCAGTGGCATTATCTGTTCAGGCCGTGGATATTTCCCAAGGTGGGATCTGCTTTTTAAGCCGGAGTCAATTTAAGACAGATAAGCAGATAGAGGTTAAGTTTAAATTATTCAAGGCCAAGAGCCCTGTATCTCTTAAGGCCAGGGTGGCCTGGATCAAGCCTATTCAAGGGACCGGGGGTAAAGAGAATAAATATAAAATAGGCGTAGAGTTTTTCAGCATGAAAGGTAAGAATAAAAAATGGCTCTTAAAATTTATCAAGTCCATAATTTCCCTAAAAAAATAGGAATAACACCTGGCCCGGATAGACGCCCGGCGCTAATAGGCTACCTGGCCCAAATAGGTATTGGGCCAGTGTCCCCCGCTGGGGAATTTGCGCCGGCGTTCACTTACTGTGAAGGAGGCACAATTGGCTAAGCAGAGGAAAGCCTTAGGCGAGAGTCTGGTAGAGGAAGGCATTATAACCCGCGAACAACTCGCTCAGGCCGAGGCTGAGGAAAAGAAGAGCGGTCAAGCATTAAGGAAGGTTCTGGTCAGGATGGGGTTGGTGGCGGAAGAAGACCTGGTGTCATTCTTAAGCAAGATTTTGGAGATCCCCAGGATCGAGTTGAATAACTATCTTATAGATCCTAAAGTCGTAGAGCTGGTTCCCGAAGAGCTGGCCAGGAAGTATGAACTTATCCCTGTGCTTAAGATAGGCAATAGGCTTACCTGCGCGATGATCGACCCGTGGAATATATTTGCCCTGGATGAGATCCGGGCCAAGACCAATCTTGTGGTTGAGCCGTCTCTTGCTACCGAAGCCGAAATAAAGAAGGCGTTGGATGAACAGTATGGCGTAAAAGGAAGTATAGAGGAATTGATAAAGTCCATAGATGTAGAAAATTTGAGAACCGGTGATAATAAAAAGATTTACCCCAAGAAACTTCAGGACCTGGTTGAAGAGCCCGTGGTGGTGAGATTGGTAAATCTCATGATTATGAAGGCGATCAGTGAAGGCGCCAGCGATATACACTTAGAGCCGGAGGAAGAGGTCCTAAAGGTGCGGTTCAGGGTCGACGGTATATTGCATGAAGAGAGCTCTCCACCAAAGCACCTTGAATCAGCCATAATCTCCAGGATCAAGATTATGGCCAATCTTAATATCTCGGAAAGGCGCCTGCCGCAGGACGGAAGATTTACCATCAAGGCGGAGGGTAAGCAGATAGACGTGCGTATTTCCTGTGTGCCGACAATATACGGAGAGAATTTAGTCATGCGTCTCTTAGACGTGTCGAGCGCTCTTTTAGGGTTGGAGCAGTTAGGTTTTTCCAAAGATACGCTGGATAAATATAATAAGCTTATAGTGCGGCCTCATGGAATGCTCCTGGTTTCCGGTCCGACAGGCAGCGGCAAGACCACCACTCTTTATGCATCTTTAGAGAAGATAAACACCACGGAAAAGAACATTATTACCATTGAGGATCCCGTGGAATATAAGCTCGCCGGTATCCGGCAGATCCAGATAGAACAGAAGATAAATTTTACCTTTGGCAACGGACTGCGTTCGATCTTAAGGCAGGATCCCGATATTATAATGGTGGGAGAGATCAGGGATTTGGATACTGCCGAGATCGCCATCCAGGCTGCTTTGACCGGGCATCTGGTATTTTCCACGTTGCATACCAATGATGCCCCCGGAGCGATAACCAGGTTGATCGATATGGGGATCGAATCATTTTTGGCAGCGTCTTCGGTTATCGGCGTATTGGCACAAAGGTTAGTGCGAAAACTCTGCCCGGATTGTAAAGAGAAATATATGCCGACAGATGAGGTTTTAAGGGATATAGGGCTCTCAGGCGAATCACAGGGGATAGTGTTTTACAGAGGAAAAGGTTGCCCTAAATGCATGGATACCGGGTACAAAGGCAGGCTCGGTATCTATGAGTTGATGCTTTTGGATGATAAGGTCCGCAACCTTATCGTAGCTAAGTCTTCCACGGATACGATCAGAAAGCAGGCCATTGCTTCCGGGATGATCACCCTCCAGGAAGACGGGATACAGAAGGTTAAGGATGGTATTACTACGGCGGAAGAAGTTTTGCGCGTGACAAGGGAGGAATAATGCCGGTCTATGTTTACAAGGCGCGCGACGGAGCGGGTAAAGCGATAAAAGGTAAGATGGAGGCTTTGAATAAGACCGCCTTGATAGATAAACTGCATAGTCTGGGGTACATGACTACGTCTGTCAACGAATCCATGCCCGGGCTTGAGGTTGGTTCTTTATTTGAAGACTTAAAATGGATAAGTTCCGACGATATGCTTATGTTTTATATACAATTGGCCAACATGTTAGAGGCCGGATTAACCATCTTAATGTCTTTAAAGGTACTTTCTAAACAGATCGGAAATAAGAAATTAAAAGATACGGTACGGAGTATTGCCAGGCAAGTTGAAGCGGGGAATAAACTTTCAGCGGCCTTTGCCATGCACCCGCGCGTATTTAGCGGGTTATTCGTAAGTATGGTAAAAACCGGAGAGGAGACCGGGAAATTAGATACCGTTCTATTGCGCTACGCCAATTTTTTTGAAGAACAGGAAGACCTGAAGCGCAAGATAAAAGGCGCGCTTTTTTACCCGTTGATACTTCTATGTTTCGGTACCGCGGTCACACTTTTTCTGGTTTCTTTTATTATCCCGCAGTTTGCCCAGATATACTTATTTGTTTATTATTTTTGTCATTGCTGTCGCGTATATTTTATACCGCTATTCTAGGACGGAGAGCGGAGCGTTTGTGTTAGACAGGCTGAAATTACGGATATGGATAATCGGGCCGTTATATAACAAGGTATGTATTTCGCGTTTTACCAGGACATTGGCCACGCTCCTGGGAAGCGGCGTGCCTATTCTGGGGTCATTAGACATAACTAAGGAGGTGGTGTATAGCAGGGTATTGGCGAATGTTATTGAAAATGTACGAAAGAGCGTAGAGAAGGGTGAGCGGATAGCTGAACCGTTGAGGATAAGCGAAGAATTCCCTTCGGACGTCGTGCAGATGATCTCGGTGGGGGAGGAAACCGGCGGTTTAGTGGAGATGCTTAATAAAATCGCCAATTTCTACGACATGAGCATTAATTATAGCGTAAAGAAATTAACTACGATCATTGAACCGTTGTTTTTGGTTATAATGGGGATCATGGTAGGAGTTATTATGGCATCAATGCTCATGCCTATTTTCGATATGATAAAGACATTGAGGCATTAGGTTACTGTTACACCCCGCGCTAATCGGCTACCTGGCCCAGATAGGATTTGGGCCAGTGTTCGCCGCAGCGAAAATTGCGCGGGTGTTCGCTTACTGCGAAGGAGGTTAGAATGTTCAGATTTAACAGATTCAAAGGTTTCACAATAGTTGAGCTTTTAATCGTAATCTCGGTAATCGCTATCCTTATCGGCCTGGCCCTGCCGCGCTTTAAAGGCATGCAGGATGAAGGTAACATTGCCAAGGCCAAGGGCGAACTCAGGACCCTTCAGACCGGAGTAGAGAGCTATGCTATCCACAATAGCAACACTTATCCCATTGGGCTGAGCAACTTGACTACTGCTACGCCTGACATTATAGGCTCTACCCTTCCTACGGATCCCTTTAACGGCTCAAATAATTACGGATACGCAACTGACGGCGGGAGTCCGGCTCATTATTATGTTCTCTATTCGGTAGGGACGGGAGGAAGCAGCACCTGTACCTCCGTAACAGTCAGCACTGCCGGAGTTGTAAGCGAGACTGGTGGCTCAAGCTGTATCTATGTTACCAACGGAGGCTCAAAAGATACGACGCCGTAGCCTTAACCTGATAGCTTAACTTATGCGGGCTTTTACTCTATTAGAGGTGCTTTTGGCAGTAGTCCTCTTGACCCTAGGGTTGGTGTCTATAATCACCAGTCTTAATGTCGGACTTTTTGCCGGCGGGGTAAATGAAGAGGAGCTTCTGGCAGTAAATCTCCTTAGGGAGAAAGCCGAAGAGGTCCGTAATGCCAATTATTCGAGTATTGCTTCAGAGGTCAAGGCGACGGTTACGGAGTTGTTTCAATTCTCGCGCGAGGTTATTGTGACTATCCCGCAAACCAATCTTAAGCAGGTTCAGGTAAAAGTCTACTGGTTTGCCAAAGGAACCGAAACCAACCTAAACCTGACAACCTATGTCTCAAATATCTAGGGCGGCAAAAGGTTTTACCATAATCGAGCTGATCATCGCGATACTATTGATCTCTATTCTCGTGGGCTCGATATGGCTGGTTTTTAACGTAGGCTTTTCAGCTTATTATAGCCAGTGGAGGCGTTCGGGAGTTAAGGGAGAAGTAGGTCGGGCCTTTACGCGGTTAGTTAACGAACTTCATCTGGCGGATAACTTGACCAGCTCCCAGGCGGCTTCCTTGACCTTTACCGCGGACACAGACTATAACGGAGTTGATGAAACTATAACCTATTCTTGGTCCGGCACGGCAGGGGCACCTTTGCGGAGGAGCAAGAGCGCGCCTTCTCCGGCAGAAAACCTCACGCTGGTCAATTCCGTGAATAGCCTGGCATTCTCATACTACGGAGCCAATAACACCATTTTAAGTTTTCCGGTTACTCTTTCCAGCGTGCATCTGGTGGCGGTTAATATTACCGCAAGCGACAGTACTGAGACATTCTTTCTGCGGACCAAAGCATATCTTGAAGATATTTAACCTCCGTTAAAAATGCGTCTTACACAAAAAGGTGGTTTCATATTATTGCTTACCTTTATCTTTCTTATAGCGCTGACTATAATCACTTCCGCTATATTATTTATGATCACGGTTGAGACTAGGGATATCGGCGCGCAAAACGCGGATAACCAATTACTCTATCTGGCTGAGGCCGGCGTCCAGCGCGCAATGCGGGAGATCAGGGATGAGGCGACTTCTCCCACGCTGACTACTGGGACAGCGGATCTTCTTGGGTCCGATACCACCGGTTCGATAGGCAACATAACCAACCCTAACTTAATGATGTATGTGGGTGACGGCACTGCCACCATACATGGCACTTTTGAAGAGGCCTGGCTAAGGACTTTCAACTGCGATTATACTAATGCACAGATTGTTTCAGTTCAGCTTGGGGTGTTGGCAAGCTGTACAACCGGCGGCCAAGGAGCTACAATAGAAGTTTCCTATACTACTAACGGAGCGTTTTCCCTGACAGGGAACACGGTATTGACCCAGGCGCTCACTACCACATTAACTAGTTATTTTCAGGATATCACCGTTGACCGCACCTGGGCCTGGGCTACAATAATGAGTTCTAATTTTATCCTGCGCGCCAGGCGTACCTCCGGCAACAAGGATATAAACCTGGATAGTATGTTTTTAAGAGTGACCTATCAGATTGATACTCTGAGCGAGTCCTGGAATACGGGCTATGCCGTTTTTCCCATCTCGCTGGGAGGCGGCACCATCCAGTCTGCTGCGATCAGCGATGAATCGGCAAAAGTGCATTTGAATTACGCCTCTACAGCATTGTTAACCAACCTGCTGACGAATCTAGGTATTGCCAGCGCAGCCACCAAGGCAGCAGATATCGTTACTTATCGCGGAGCGGCCTTAACCAATCCTTTTGATTCGGTGGAAGAGTTACAGCAGGTTTCCAGCATCACCGCTGCAGACTTTGCCACAATCAAAGACTATGTCACGGTTTATTCTGCGGCTAATACCTTTGTTACCCGGCCGGCCGGTCCGCGGGTACCGGTAAATATCAATACCGCTTCTTTTGCGGTGCTTAAGGCAATATTTGATTCTTCCGGGCTTGGGGCTGGAGATTCTACCAGCCTGGCTAACGATATAATAGCTGCCCGGCCTTTTGTGGGTTTCTATTCGGCGACTTCTGCTTCAAATACCTATTTTTATAATTTCGCGCGCAGCCGGACTTATTTATCCACAACCGGTAACCCCGACGAACAAGATGAGGTTTTGGATACCGCGGATGCCTCTCAATTAGTCCCTGTCAGTGGCTCAACGGGTTTCAATTGTCCGACCTCCGAGCTTTGCTATGCCACCAACTCGTTTTACGTGAATTCGCTGGCCAGTCTAGGGGGGAGAAATTTCAGGGTGAAGACTATTGTTGGCCAAGACGGAAGTCATGCTTTCGCGAATTATGTAGGCGACCCGGCACTTAACGGTTATAGAAAAAGGAATTTTGAGTAAGAGATTAAAGTTGTAAGTTGCAACTTTTTGGCTATAATAAAATACAGATAAAATGGATATCCGCGGACTTTTTAAAAAAGAATATATCGTAGGTTTAGACATAAGGTCTTACTCTATAAAATTTGCC
>JAPLLP010000199.1 GCA_026387515.1 Candidatus Omnitrophota bacterium
TCAAGGCGCCTCACCTCCGAAGAAAGATCAATCTTTTTATCCGAGACAAAATCCTTGAGCTCTCCTATTTTCTTTTCAAGCTCGGTAATCGGTTTTTCAAAATCAAGTCCAGCCATAATTAATCCACTATGGTTACTTCGGTGCCGGTTGGAACGATAGAATACAACTCTTCCGCGTCGCTATTGGCCATGCGCACGCACCCCTGGGTAACCTGTTTACCCAGGCTGCTCGGATCAACGGTGCCGTGAATGCCATAACCCGGCAGGTCGATACCTAACCAACGCGTACCCAGGAGATTATCTGCGCTTCCCGGAAGCACCACCGCCCCTGCTTTAAACCAGGTGGGATCCGGTTGAAACTATATACGTTTTCATAACCTCTTCTTCGCTTTTTAAGATAAGGGTATTCTGAGATTTATCCACCAGCATACTAAAGGGCGCGGCCCAGACTTTAATCTTAACTCCGGGAACAAGCCTGTCGTTAACCAAATGATTGCTCCTCATGATCAATTCGGCAGTAGTCTTGAATTCTTTAGCGATCCTGGTAAGCGTATCACCATGCCTTATCTCGTAAGCTACGCTCTTGGGAGTAACCACGGGAGAAAACAACAATCGCATATTCAACTCCTCGGCCTTCCTTTGCCAGCTCATCACCTCTGACGAACTCGCGAAGCTGACAATTAATTTCTGGTAAATAAGCTTGGCCTCCCAGAGGTTGCCTTTGGCCTCCAATTCCTTTGCCCGGCCCAAAAGGCTCCGGGAGGAACTAAAAACAGGCGCGGTTACGTTGACAGACTTGATTGCCTTGAAAGCCTTATTATGTTTCTTGGCTAGGAACACTAAAAAAATGAGCCCGGCCACAATTATAGCTGCCGTAATTACCAAAAATCTTCTATTCATCGAATCCTTTCTCTCTCGCGTTAAAATTATTGAGCCAGTATAGCTATGGTTACGCCTAACAAAAATCCTACTATTACTTCCATGGGAGTATGGCCCACGAGTTCACGCAAACGATTATCTTTGATCTTTCCCTGCCAGTATATATCCTCGGTTATCTTATTCAGTATCCTGGCCTGCCTGCCGGTTGCCCTGCGCACGCCTTGAGCGTCAAACATCACCACCAAGGCAAATGCCGCGGCAAGCGCAAAATACACCGTGTCAAATCCGAATCCCAAACCAATAGCGGTTGCCAAACATGAGGCTCCGGAGGCATGGCTGGAAGGCATGCCTCCAGTCCCTATAAACCAACGAAAATCAAACTTCTTTTCACGCATTACTCCTAAAGTCACCTTCACCATCTGGGCGATTACCCAAGCGGCGAGCGTAGTCATAAAAATCTTATTCTTTACAATCTGAGAGAAAGCTTCATTCATAGCTGTTTATTATAAGGTATTACTTCTATATTGACTTCACGCGGGAAGGTGAGTTTGCCGTCTTTGACCAGGTATCCCCTATTACCTTCGATTATTTTCCTGGTGGGCGTTTTCTGGATCATTTCCTCTTCTTCTTTGCGCGGCCTATGCCGCAGTATCCTTATTGCCTTCTTAAGCTCGCTTAAAGAGCTAAACTTCAACCGGAAATCTTCGTTTTCCTGTTCTAGTTGCCCGATTCTCTGATTAAGCCTTATCTGCCGCTTACGCAGCACCGAATTCTCAAGCTTGAAGATATTAATGCGGCTTGAGATATCTTCATTTAACCTTACCGAGGCAAATATCTTCCTTCCCGCAGCCCTTAGGTTATCTTTATAAAGAACCCTTAAGCCCTCCAATTGGCTTTCTCTTTGTTTCTCTTTCTCTAGCTCCTGCAAGAGTTTTTGTCTCTCTTGCTGCAGAACGGTTAGTTCGCTTTCGGCGTTTTTCAGGTTCCCCTGCAATACGCTTTTATCTCTTAGCAAAGCCAGGTACTCAAAGACGCAGACAGCCGTTATCCCGATCAAAAAAGCGATAAAAATAACCTTGAGGTTCTTCATCTAATCCTGTTATTAAAATATTATTATATAGACGACAATGGCAAAAAGCAAGGGTTTTCCTTACGCTAAAAGCAAATAAACCCTGTTAGATTTTGACTGACTGTGCGTCTAATATAGGTAAAGGCAACACCCCGTGCTAAGCGGATCACCCCCAATCCTATCGGATGGATTGGGGTTCGCATTGCGAAGGAGGTTGGATATGTTGGCAAAGGCTTTGAGTTTCGGCTTATGCGGTATAGAAGCATACCCTATTGAAATTGAGGTAGATGTCTCCTGGGGCCTGCCAGCAGTAAACCTGGTAGGGCTGGCAGACGCGGCCATAAGAGAAAGCAAGGAGCGGGTTAAGTCTGCGATAAAAAATTCCGGCTTCAGTTGGCCGGGAGAAAGAATCACCGTAAGCCTGGCTCCTTCCGACATCAAGAAAGAAGGGGCTGCCTTTGACCTGGCAATTGCCTTAGGCTTACTTGCGGCGAGTGGCCAATTGGAAGCCCGTAAGCTACAAGATTATTATATACTGGGAGAGCTTTCTTTGGACGGCTCTCTGCGGCCGGTCCAAGGCGCCCTCCCCATTGCCATTGCCCTAGCCAGGTCCAAACTGAAAAACATCATACTGCCGCAACAAAATGCCCAGGAGGCCGCGATAGTTTCAGAAACCCGGGTTTTCCCCTTAAGGACATTGCGAGAAACAGTTGAATTCCTGCATTATCCAGAAAATATCCCTCCGCTAGTGTCAGATGTAGGCAGTGTTTTCCGGACAAATAGTCATTACACACTTGACTTCTCAGAGGTAAAAGGCCAATACCTGACAAAAAGGGCCCTAGAGGTGGCGGTCGCGGGCCGGCATAATATCATCATGATCGGCCCTCCGGGAAGCGGAAAAACCATGCTGGCCAAGAGGATACCCGGCATTATGCCGGATCTTTCCCTGGAAGAATCAATAGAGATCACTAAAATACACTCAGTCTCAGAAAGCCGTCTCTTAAAGAATGGCCTGGTTTGCGCAAGGCCTTTTCGCACTCCGCACCACACCATCTCAGATATTGCCTTGATAGGCGGCGGAGCCAATTGCAAACCCGGGGAAATAAGCCTGGCGCACCAAGGAGTATTATTCTTGGATGAACTGCCGGAATTCCACCGCAACGCCTTAGAGGCATTACGCCAACCCCTGGAAGACGGATGTATATCTATCTCACGCGCCAACCGCTCCCTCGTATTCCCGGCAACATTCATGCTTGTCTGCGCCATGAACCCCTGTCCGTGCGGTACACTTGGACAACATAAAAACCCCTGCAGATGTTCAACTACCCATATTGCCAGGTACCGTGCGAAAATCTCTGGACCATTGTTAGACAGGATTGATATCCACATAGGTGTTCCAGCTGCCAGATACCAAGACTTAACCAGCAGCCTCCCCGCGGAAAGCTCCGCCCACCGAAGGAATATTCTTTAATGCCCAGATGAATACCAGATTGATTAAAAAACATTGTCTATTGGAAGAAGGAGCGAAGGATCTGCTCAAAATGGCGATGACGGAACTGGGATTTTCGGCAAGGGCTTACGATAAGATACTTAAGGTTGCGCGTACGATTGCGGATTTGTCAGGAAGTAAGACTATCCTTCCGGGCCACATCTCGGAAGCGATACAATACAGGAGTTTGGATAGACAGAACTAAACCTAATTTTAACTAAGGACGTAGCTCGATTACTTTAAACCAACCAAAGGCTGAAGACGAACACTCCTTTTCTTTAATCAAAGATACTACCCTGCTAAAATCGGTAAGCCTAACGCCCATGAAAGTAACAGCATCTCCTTCTATTACTATATATCTAACCTTATACTTATTAATATTCTTAATCAGGTTATCTTCATATAATTTGAATTTATCTGAATGCAACTGTGGTAACGTTAAGCCACCGTGAAACCATAAAGTTGGATTCACGGAAGGTTTTCTCGTTAATGCATATAAAATTGAAGTATCTCCAAACAAAAAGAAGTTTTCCTTTTTCTCTATTAAGAATTGAGCTACATTTTTTAAGTCTTCTTCTTGGAATTTGTAAAAACTATCCGGGATAGAAAAAAACATAAATTGTAATTCGGAAGGCAATACTGTTACCTGTTTTTTGTTGCCGACAAACAAAAGATCATTAACCGCTCTGGTATTATTAATCTTCTTATTAAATATTACTGCATCTGATAGCACATTATAAACAAAAAGCATATTGATGAATATCGTAAAGATTATTTTCTTGCTAATCAAAAATTTGGTATTAATTGACTTAAGCAGAAAATTGTGTATAATTCCTACGCTCACAAAAATAAATGGGATACCGTTTTCGACCTGGTTCAGAGTAAACATAATAAACAAGTTACAGATCATTATCAATGCTACCGCCAATATAATCTCCGCTATCATGTTGCCGATCTCTTTTTTGAGATTTGCAGTATTGCCTCTATCTAGAAAAGAATATACTTGGATTAAAAATACCGCAATGAGCCCTGCATAAACAAGGGTAAATGAATTAATCTTAATTAATGGGGGTGCAAGGGGTGCAACTGCTCTGGGGTAAAATAATGCCGTCAAAAATCCAACTGGAGTAAGCGCAGAGAATATTCTGTCGAGCCTTAGCAATCCGATTCTAAAAGGCAATTCAATGAAATATAGCTTCAGTTGGGATAATTCCATTTGAGAAATCTTGAATATTGCAAACAATATAGCAACCGTAAAAATAATTCCGCAGACAAGAGACAATATCATCTTGGGATAAAAATTATTCTTTTCCGTTAAAAATAGAAGTAATATAACAACCGGCACTGCAAAGACAGAGGGTATCTGCTTGCTTAGATAAGCCAGAGCAATTGTAAAAGGTATAAAAAACCAACATAGAGTCTTCACTAAATTATTCTCTGTTTTTGAGGCCTTAACCGCTATAACTATTACACACAGAATAAAAATTAAAGCATGCTGATCTGCAAATGGTACTCCCATTGGCGGATAATAAATAATCCCGCTTAGAAACGCGTAAAAAAATGAAAGCGGTTTTGATGCCCTGAACAATCGTAACAATACAAAAACTAATACACAGAATATACCATTTACAAGAGCAGCATGTAAAACGTAAATAAACCAGCTTACACCGAAAAGACGGAAAAATACTGATTGGATAAATATCGGTACTATGCCATTTGGTGCGGTGAAATCTCGAAAAGGAACCTGCCCAGAAATGATCCTCCATGCACCATCAAAGATAATTGAATGATCTAAAGGCATAAAACCCCTTCTGCCATAATATAAACAAATAATTACTGCAAAAATGAAAATAATTACTAATAAACTAAACTCTGTTTTCGATCTTAGATAATCTTTGCTTGTAATCATTTTTATAACTTCCCCCCTAGAAATAATTATATCATAAAAATTCATTGACAAAGCTTATTAGTAGCATAACCAAAGTTATGAATCCCTGTCCGTGCGTTACACTTGGACAACATAAAAACCCCTA
>JAPLLP010000239.1 GCA_026387515.1 Candidatus Omnitrophota bacterium
AAATCTGTAGCGGCGCAGACGATCCTTCTTCTGATACTGGTTGGACAGTTGCATTCACCAGCGGAAGGCCGGAGAGAAACAGGCTACTCCATAATTCTGGCCATACCAGCGAAACCAAGACACCCAGGCCTAGACCAAGTAAAACAACTATGGCTATTAGGATACTGATTTTTATATTTCTAGATTGTATTTTAGGTATAGGATGGCTCTCGCCCCTAAAACCTCTATGCCCTCTACTCCATCTGCGAGTAAAAGCCCTGTTTCCGGAAGGTGAGCTTGGCTTTGCCTTGCCGTTTTCTCTTCTACGGTTACGCAGTAATTTACCTCCGAGAAATAAACCCATACCCGCGCAAACTACGCCTAAATAAATCCAATAACGCCCTCTCTTATCCGCTGCGGCTTCCTGCTTTAGTGTAGCATCAATATATTCCGGCCTATCGAGATGCAAACGCACCTGGACAGCCCGGGCATCATGCCGTAACTTTTGCTCGATCTGCCTTCTATTCATTTGCGATAACTGCTTAAGATAATTACAAAGGCTCCTATGCGCGAGGTTAATATCCCGGGTAAAGTCGGCTCCGGTCATTTCTTTTATCAATAAGCTCATGGTAATGAAATGCCTGTCAGTAGGATCAAAAGAATCCAGGTTGCATACGGTCCGAATAAAGGCCAATGCCGGCTCATCACTATTAGCCAATTCTTGCAGCCGCATGGTTGTCTCGCTAAAGAGATAGACCAGCGCCTGGCCATGGACAGCAAAAAGCCTCTCTAGATTAACAGAATCATTGGTCTGTTGAGGAAGCCTCACTTTGGAGAAATAGTCAATAAAGCTCTCCCAAGTAACGCCATCGGTGCCAATTATCCCCTTAATATGCCCTGCCTCGTGATCCATCAGCATAACCACCAGGGAATTAATTAGTCCGTCTCTCCCCTGGCCCTGAAGCGACCGGCGGATAAAATCACCCATCAGGTTTCTGATTTCGCCTCTCTGCTCTGGGCTCAAGGCTTTTTCTGCTGCCTTGTCCTGCCAGATATCCGGCGCAGAGCCTGTCATCGCCGGCCAGATGACCAACAGCATAAAATCACTTATAGCCATAGGATTCAGGTATATTTTTCTTCCAGCAGGATCAGCAAAGGCGTAAAAAGGAAACTCTTTGGGGTAATTTTCCTTTACGACAATAACCTCAATACCATCGTCCCTATAAAACCGAATGATGACTCCGGTAGTATATTTTTTGCCTTCAAAACTAAAGCTAATAATTTTCTGATCAGGAAGAATTGTTTTCGACTTGATCCTCTCTTCAATAATAGAAATATTTGTCTGCCATAAAGTATTAAACGGTACCTGCGCAGAGGCGTAATTATGCGAACCGGCTAAAATTTGCAACCCCGCCATAATTAATGCAGACGCTCTTGATAACCGGCTTGCTTGCAATAAGTAATAAAACAAATCTTTTGATCGGCTGAACATAATTCTCATCTGCGTAGGAAAGGTTTGTTTCATAGCATTTTGTAATCCGGAGAGTTGCGAACAGCGTCTGCAATGCTCCTCATGATAATCCGCCATCGCCAGGCCCGCCTCGTGTTTGAAAAACCAATCTTTGTTGTGGGCGTAATGCTTGCGGTAAGTATCATCTATATACTCCATCTTGAGCGGGTCCGTCCTGAGCGCGAAATTATAAACAGATATATACTCAGGGGATTCCGGCGGATAGAGATGTTGCAAAGCAAAAAGGTGGCTCCTTGCCTTAGGCGCATCCACGTCCTGCCCTTCACCCCTACGTCTTTGCTCCTGATAAAGTCTATGCCGCTGTTCCTCTTCCTCCCGCGCCTTACGCATAATGATCGGCTTGGCCATCATCCACGGGATGCGGCGTCCTACAAGAAAACTAATCAGCGCAACGGCGCAGGCCGCTTTCCACCCGAACACCGCCAAGGCTGCTGCCCCGGCCATAAGCCCCAAAGCTGCGCCGCAGGAATACCACAGCCACCGTTGCGCCAAAAATTCCACCCGCTCTCGCTCCGGCCCCGGCAGCATAGCGGGGGCAGGCGGTTTCGTGATGACGACACGTCCATTAGTTTCTGCCTCAACGGAAACAAACCTGCCGTGCTCATCCGAAAGCCCAGTGACGGCTGCGCAGATATCGATGACGAGAATCTCCTCATCAGTTTCACCTAAGACAATCGGCTTCTGTTCAGACGCAGCAGTATAAAACAGGCTTCTCCCACCACGCGGTTTAGACAAGTTTATGAATACCGTCGGTTTCTCGAACAGCCGCTTCAAAGCCAGAGCACAGCTATCCGCGAACCTGCCGCTTGTATCGCAAGGCACAATTATCGCATCGGCCTCTTCAATAGCAGACATTATACGGGCAGCCAATTCTTTTGCCGGGGGAGCCAAAATCACCGGCCCCATGATGCGCGTGCGCACGAGGCTGAATACCTTAAGCGCCTCTAAACAGATAAATAGGACGATGCGGTGGTTTTTGACTGGCACAACGCGCCGCTCGCGTTGCCATGCGTTTTTGAAGAAGATGTGCGCCGGAAGGTGAGGATGAATGAGACGATAGAGTATCTTGCCGCCAGGACAATTCAGGGAATACCCAATGGCGATACCGGTCTTGTCGGCAATACTCTGAAGCACATCTCTGCGGCTAGCAAGCATCTCTTGTGTAGCTACGCCGTCTTTATCCAGATCTTCCGGGAAAAATACTATATCTACCGCGGGTTGCCTTACCCTGTCGGATAATCTTTGCGTAATCGTCGTTATTCTCCCGGTATTTTCAACAAACATTCCTGCCTTAAGCTGCACGCAGGCAACCCGCAACGCGTTCTTGCCTCTATTCTCAGTGCCTGCCCAGGTGATTTTTAACCCCTGGACAGTATCATTAGCATCCTGCGCGACCTCCCCCTTAGGGGACACTTCTTGCGCAACACCCGGCGCCGCAATGGCTCCGGTAGAAACGGTCCTATTATTTTTATTTCTGGCATAGACTTCAACGAGATTGCTTTTACCAGGCACGCAGGGTGCAATTTCCGGCGGGATTACAAAATAAGAATAAGTAAGAAGATTGCTGTATTGTTCTCTGAGGGCCTTTCTCAGGATATCCTTTGCATGTCTTTGATCCAATTCTTGCGGCTGTGCGTCCATCCGCAACACCAGCCGCGCACCGATATGCATGTGAGCAACCAACCTCTCGGCCAAAGCACTATAAAACTTGCGGCTAAAGGTCAGAGGTAAATTCATATAAATAATATCGAATTCACCGTAGTTTATTTCTGGATCTAGGGCATGGTTGGCCAGGAATACAATTTCTCTAAGTTTACTGCGACGTAAACGCTCCTTGCTGACCTTGACTTTTACAGGATCAATTTCAAGACCGGTTATACGCGCGCGAGGGAATGATTCTCTACATGCCAGGCAAAAATCTCCCTTGCCTGAGCCAATATCACAGATGCTCTCGTTACCATTGAGAGAAAGATTCTTTAGAATAAACCGTGCCTCTGGCTGGCTGGTCTCTGCAAAAAGTGCCTCATGTATACTTCCACATCTATCTGGCATCCAGCCTGTTGTGTCACCTAAATCCTGCGCCTGGCGCTGCAGTTCATCGTGCTTTGCACTTGCCTCCCGCAGCATGGCGGGTGATGCAGATAATGCACGTTCAGCCAGATCTTGAATCAACAGAGCATTGCATTTGTTCGCGAGCACTGGATCAATAAAACAACATCTCTTGGATACCTTGTTATACTCGGAACTATCAATGAGAAAACATACGTCGCTATGCTCAGCGAGCGTGACAAAATGAGGACGCATGGCCTGAAAATTAGTCATTGTCTCAGCCGTAGAAAGATTCGGGTTATCCTCAACTACAATATCTATGCCTAAATCAAACACTCCCCCCTCTATCCCCTGCGCGGCCAATTCCACGACTCCGCATTCTTCTGATGGTATCCCGATATTTTCAATATGCAATTCCCCCTGGGGGTAAGACAAGGCGCGGGCGCATTTAAGATGACTAATAACACCAGTAGTGGCTACATACCCGAGATAATTCCCCGGACTTAAGCTCGATACGCCATAGGCAACCTCTTGTTCCCATTGAAAATCCTTCTTAGGCTGCAGCTGCCAGTTTCTGTATTCATATTCTCCGAAGTCATCATGCCCGTCTAACGCAAACCAAACTAAACCACCCGCTTCTATTATCTTCCTAGCCCTGTGTTTATAATGCTCGGCGAAAAAGGCATGCGCTAAATTATGTATACCCCCCCAGTAAATCTTCTTGCCGTTGGCAAGGGTAATAACTAGGTAGTATTTATCGCCGATAAAATATTGCTGATTGTTGATGCGCACTGCAATGACATGCCATGACAATAATTGCCCTTGATACACGGGAACGTCGTATTGCTTTTGCTCTATACTGACTCCAGGAAATGAATATTCTTCTTGTATTTGAAGAGTAACGGGCGGAAGCTGAAGCGCTGATGGCTCCACAGTAACTGAGGGAGATAAAACCGCATTGTTCCCATTGGAATCAGGATTGCTTTCTTGAACGGATGTGTCTTTATTGGACGGCAACACCTTACAGCGCATGCGATAGGCAAAGCGGGTATACACATAATTACCAAATGCAATCATCACACCAGCTATTCCAATCCAATAGAACAATTCTAACCCAGGATAATTCTTGGCAAGAGACGAAAGTAAAGGCCAGACAAAAAATACCACAACTGCAGTAATCGCCAGTGCGCCCAGCATCGGCTTAGCCACAATGCCTTGCTCTCTTCTTACGTCTGGCGAGCCTTGTCTGCCATCTTCTCCAACCATGCACATCCCGACTCCGGCCAGAGGGAATAATGATGCTGTGACTTGAGGATGCGCATATAACCACGGCAAGGCCCAGTAGAAAGCCGAAACGCAAATCCCTATTCCTGCCACAACGTAAAGGAGCGAAAACAGGCTAAAGCCTACATTACGCACGAATTTCGCCTGATACGGAGTAATGGAAAATTTTCGCTCAATGCGCCGCGGGAGAAACTTAATATTAATTACCCTCACACAGACAAAAAATATACTCGCTAATACCGCCAGGCAGATAGGAAACTCTGAAATTAGACTCCAAGTATGCGAAAATAAAAACGCTAGCGGACCCCGGAATAGAATTGACAGGATAGCAACAAATGGCAGCAAGAATATAATCCGCCTGTCAGCTATTGCGGACTGGCGAGATATTCTTCGCTGCGGACTGGCCTCATTATCCTGAATATGCCCTATTGTCAAAGTTATAAAATCCGGGCCTTTTCCAGCAATCTTCTCACCACCCGGTATCAATTTCGCTATTCTGCCCAAGCAATCGTGCAATTGCCTGAAAGAATATTCAAGCCAACCCAAAAATCTCTTCTGGTCTTTTGTTCCATGCGAAAGTTTCGCTAATCCTGCATTGAGCTTTTCCACCGCTTCGAAGAAGTCTATATAGAGCTGCTCCAACCGTTCTGTAGAAAGCCTCCTTCCCGCAAGTAAATAATTTTCTACTTTTTCTAAACACTGCCTGACTTGGTAATTAACAACTTTGCCCAAAAACGGCTCTAGCTGTCTTAAATATTTTTCGATTGTTTCTATGCATGCCAAGGCCTCCTGAGCGCGTTGTGATATTGTCTTTTCTTTAAATATACTAGTCTTCTCGGCTGCATAATCATCTTGCTTAAGGACTAAAACCACCTTGGCATCCTTGGCTACCGCTTCTTTTCTGGCTGCTTCGGTCAAGCGCATATCCTCGTTTATTCTTCTCTGATACAGATGGAGTACCCGATTATTAATTCTTCCCTTGCCGTGTAAACCGCGCAACACTTCTTCTTCCGCCATTAAGCCTTGCATATGCTGCTCAAATTTATTATGCCTTCGCTCTCCGGATGCCTCGTTCTCATGGATACAGCCTAACACCGCGGATTCATGGGCAATTCTGGTATGCAATCGCGCCATATCCTTGGTTGTTACTCCAGAAATTAACAGAGCATCATCGTACCAAGTTGCGCCTGCAGACGCGCCATTGACCACAAAAACTCCTTCGCGGCTTATAGACAAGTTGCATTTATTTACCTGCTTCGGCAGGCGTAAGATCACATAGATTTTTTTGGGAACACGAATTCTGCCTTTGCTATAGCGCTCAATTCTTTCTTTGGCCTTTAAATAAGGGGTAGCGCGGATTCTTTTTTCTTCCGGAGTCATTGACCTGTCTGATTTTTTACCATCTTCGAATATAACGACTTCACACGTTCGCTCTTCGGGATCCATTGCGCTGATTTCTAAAAATTTGCCCCCCTCGGCATGCATAGCCTTTATCAGACAATCCCTTTCAAACTCTCCAAACCCATCCCCTTCTGTGGAAAAATCATCTGCGCTATCCGCAGATTTAGGTTCCACCACAACTCTTTTATTTTTATAGTCTATAATTAAACGGATGTATTCTAATTTACTTCTACATAAACCCACGAGCTCCTCCCAACTGATCCCGGGGATATGCTTATGGATGTCAATAAATAAGCTGGGAACGCCGGATTCATCCTGAGGAATACCGAACATCAGGGGCATTTCTCCTTTGCCCGAACGGCTCACTAAGGTTTCAAGAAACATAACGAATGCCTCAAACTGCGGCCTATACTGTCCTAGATCACCTATAGTTCTTTTGACAATATGCCCATCCTCATCCATTTCTACAAAAATGAGGCTGTCCAAACGGTCCCATTCGTAGTTAGCAAATTCACAAAACCTCTTGCGATCAAGGCTCGAATAGTGGTTCTCTTCAAGCCATGTCTCAAGTTCATCGAACTTCCCATCTTCCACAA
>JAPLLP010000119.1:0-7993 GCA_026387515.1 Candidatus Omnitrophota bacterium
ATATTCAAAAGATTCTTGATTATATCTGAGGAATCAAACGAGAAACCTTCGGCTTCCAATATTTTAATCTTTCCGAAATAAAGCTCTTTTTCTTCTTCAAAGATCCGGTTATGAATATCCTTGCCGTAGTCTTTAATAGAATGCCCTTTGGCAAAGATATCCGGATTTATGTTTTTAACCGATTCGAAAGGCCTCTCATCATTCACAATACAGACATAGTCAACCATGGAAAGGCAAGCGACGTTCTCGGCCCTTAAAGATTCAGGGAAAATCGGCCTGCCAGGACCCTTGTGTACGTCTTTATCCCTTATAACCGAAACTATCAAGATATCTCCCTGTTCTTTGGCTGATTTAAGGTGTTTTATTACCCCTGGATGGATAAGGTCAAAAACACCGTGGCTTTGTACCACGATTTTACCTTTTTTCTTTAAGGCCTCCACCTTATCCACTAACTCATCCAAAACTAAGACTTTTCTTTCTGCGGCAGCGTCCATTAATCAGCCCTTTTTAAAAAATGTTTATTTAATAGCCTAGTAGAGGAAAAAACGATTTCATGGGTAAACTTCAATTCCGAGCCTATCTCTCGAATTACCTCATATTCCTTCTGAATCTTGCCAGTTTTGTCTTTCAGGCGTTCAAACTCCTGTCCCTTAACGTAAATATGCGGCCGTAATAATCTTATGGTCTTCTCAGCCGTAGGCCACTTATTAATCGCTACATAATCCACGCATTCAAGAGCCGCTATAGATTCGGCTCTCAATGTTTGGTTAAAAGCCGGCCTTCCGGGGCCTTTAGCTACGTAAACGTCCGGGGTAACAGTAACCACGAGCTTATCCCCCATTTTCTTGGCTGCCTGGAAATATTTGATGTGCCCGGGATGCATAAGATCAAAACACCCGTGGCAATGGACGATTTTCTTGCCTTCTTTTTTCAACCTATCCACTGTTTTCATTAATTGTCCAATGCTGAGTATCTTCATTTAAGGCTTTTTTCTGCTTCATTTATCGCTGCCCAGAGCGCAGGGATCGTATCTGCGTGCTTGCCTTTCACATAAAAACTTCTACCTCCATCAGCCACTGTCCGCACCAACATCGTTTTCCAGGGTCGAAAATAATATGAGTGCTTATTTTTACCCGGCTCATTCCTGAAATTTCCGGGAAGTTGATAAAGATCGCAAACCAGGGTATCAAAACGTTTGATTCTTTTGCCTTTTTGGTGCGCGATATTTCTAGCCATACTTAGGACCTTGAGGAACACTTCCGGAGCCATTACCGCGCTTCCAAAGTTCATGACTACCCCGCCATCCAATCTCTCCAGGATCTTGGCCAAGATCAAAAAATCACGGTATGAGCCTGCTCCAGTAGCCGCTCCGTTACAATTCGGATGTTCATGAATAATATCATATCCTATGCCGACGTGGACCGTAACCGGCACCTTCAAACGAAATCCCGCAGCCAAAAGGCTAATGTCTTTATAAGGGAATTTACCGTTATATATAGCACGGCCGACTGACTCTCCTATCCCAAGATTATTTTTATAACCGTAATTAATATACCGGTTAATTTGCCCTGTTTCCTTCCACAGGCCAAACTGCCCTTCTTTAATATATTTTGCCACGCTTTCAGTGGTAGCTCCGATAAGCGCTAACTCAAAATCATGGATGATCCCCGCGCCGTTCATAGCAATACAGGAAACAAAACCTCGTTCCATAAGGTCAATAATGTATCTCTGTACGCCGGAGCGGATCACATGGGCCCCGATCATCATAATAACTGGTGCGCCCTTATTTTTTGCCCTGATAATACCCGAGGCGACATCCCTAAATGCCGGGATCAACCTGGAATTTACCTTAGATCCAAGCGGCATAACCGAAGAAATATCCAGATCGTGGTTTCTTTTGGCTAAGGGGCTTATTTTAAGTAAATTCCGGTTAAAAACAGGGTACCTGCCCATAATTTATTTTAAGGAGCTATTTCTGACCAGAAAATCCCATTCATGCTTTAACATGTTATATTCCTGCTCTTTGCGCTGCAGAAAATGATAAGTAAGACGCAGTTTCTCATTAAAACCTTTCTTGGTCAAAAAATAATTGAACTTCTTAAGTTTTTCGGGGTTTTTCGAGAAATTATTGGCCTTGATCAGGCCTTTCTTGGTTAGCTCTCGAAGCAAATAATTGGTCTTGCCCAGCGAAATGCCCAGCTTAACAGACAGGTCGCGCTGAGTGATGGCCGACTCGGCTTCAATATGCTTAATTATAAGCAAATGTTCTTCTTTGGGACGTTGTTCAATCATTGAACATATTGTAAGCTATTTTTTTATAAAATCAAGTATATATTTTGCTATTTGTTTATCCAACCTATTCTTCAATTTCATCCTTTTATTCCCGATCAAGGCCAATTTTTTTTAGAGTCATACAAAATATCTAAATCTGCATTTTTGAACCCTCGCCGCATCTCATCCAAACAAAGATGGTCGTAGTATTGGGATGCACCCCTCTTTACGGTCTACCTTTAAACGGTTATTCTTTATGTCTAAAGGCTTGTTCTCGAATCTCAAAATATCTTTTCCGTCGAGATTCAAACTCTAATTTGGACACAAATGACATTATTTACTAACCTGTTTTACTACTGCGCTAATCCTCTATGGGACAACTCATCAGTTATAATCTCTGATATAACTTTATGGCCCAAGAGAGAAAAGTGTATTCCATCTTCTGGTGATAGATACAGCGTGTTTAATTTAACACCAGATGATTCAATAAATTTTTTTAACAATGGGCAACAATCAACTACGGACAGAAACTCTTCGGAAGCAACTTCGTTAATTCTTGCTTGCGGCTTAAAATCATCACTCTTGGCATCTTGCCGTAATTGCTCCTTATACGGTAATACAAAAAATATAATCCACTTACCATTCTTTACAGCGAGGTTATTTATCTTTAGTAAGCTATCTGAAATATAGTTTTTAATATCAGCGTGTTCAAATGTCTCTTTTTCCGCAAGAAAATAAATTTTTGAAGAATCAAGAAATAACCTTCTAATTAGCATATAAGCTTTTGAATGTTCTCTTAAAAAAGCATTGAAGTCAAAAAAATAATTATTCACATAAATTATAGAGCGTAAAAAAGGATTTTGTATGATTCTTTTTCTTTGTAACTGTCTATTGAAGTTTTTAATGATAAAGGTTTGTGATAAAGCAGTGAAATCATTGATACTGAGACTAATAATAATCCCCTCAAAGTCCATTCTAGGTAAAAGGTCCTTTAATATATTGTAATAATCTTCTACTCCATAGC
Source organism: Candidatus Omnitrophota bacterium (assembly GCA_026387515.1). The sequence goes on from JAPLLP010000119.1 coordinate 3,296, forward strand.
CTGATATCGAAGCATTTATAATCCGATATCCTTTTTTAAGCCTCCTTTCTAGCAAAAAAGGAAATGCATTGTTTGCTTCCACGCCAAGCGCAAAAGAAATAGAATCACCTAGAACTAAAATAGTGTGTTTTGCTTGATTAGTTAAAGTTGACTTGGGATTAATAGGGAACCCAAGATCCCCAGTTATAAATTCTTTTCCAAATATAACTCCCTTGATATTTTTTTTAAAACCATAAGTATCCCCGAATTTCTTATATTCAAAAAAATTTTTATCTATGCCAACACAAAATATGTTAGGGAATAATATTCTTACGCCTAATTCAATAGCAAAAATAAATGTTATTGAAAGGAGGAGATTAAATAGAATAACTTTAACGATCATCTTTATTCTCATTCATTTAATCTAGGGGTTATCTAACATTAAGTCAAGGTTTTAGATTTTATTATAGCGCTCCCTATTCACATCAATTTTATTTAAATTAATTTAAAACAGGGTCAATTTGGGCCTATTCGCCCTATATTTTTCGTAAGCTTTTTTCCAGCTAGCAGAAATTAGTTCTTTTTTTGATAATTTAAACCTCGTAAAAACACCGCAAAATTTACAAAATATTTGCAAATGATCTTTCATAGCATCATCGTCGATGGGGATTTTTTTCCTACCCGCATTGAATCCTAAGACTCGGTCAATTCCCGCCGCGTTCCCACAACAGTAATAACCGTATAAAGATAAGCCTATGCCGCATTTGGAATAGTTAACGCAGCCATCCGTATAATCACGATCCCTATATTTATCATAATCCAAAGGGGCTAGATTAAAAGGGCTGAATAATTGGCGGGGCGACTTCTTTTGTGAGTTGAAAATTTCAATACCATTTGGAACCTTGCTTAAAACCTTACTTACCTCTTCCCCAAAACCGTTTGTAACAAGATGGATCACCGTATTCGGAGAATAACTAAATTTGTAATCCAATATTAAATTCATGATCTCAAATATATCGGGATGCATAGTAGGTTCGCCGCCTAATAATCTTATCCTTTGCCACTTTATGTTACTGTCCTTGCTTTCTTTTATAAACTTCTTGATTTGGTCTACGCTCATACGCTCTTCAGTAGGAGCCTGCCTGCACGACCTATTACAATTAAAACATTTAAGCTGGCAATAATAACTTAAATCAATCTCAATGTTCCTAAGCGTACGTTCGTACTTTATGCCAAAAAGCTTAATAATAAGAGGCTTTCTCATAAGCGTGAAATAAAAATTAGCCAGGAAGAATTTAAAACTGTCAAAATAATCGCTTATATTACCCAAATCGTCCTTTCCATCGCGATAGACTTACGATGCTCCAAAGAATTTGTTCTGCGTTAATTTTATTATTTAGATGCGCATCAACTAGATCCTCGACTCCTTTAGGATTCAAATATCCGATTTTTTTTATTCTTGAAGGGGATAATTCATCTTTAATCATAACCTTTAATTCCCCCCGAAACCATTCTCCAACCGGGGCCACAAAACCTCTCTTAGGCCTTTGGAAATACTTTGGAGGGAGATATTTTGCCAGGACTTTTTTCAGTATCCACTTACTGCTACCCACCCTAAGCTTATATCTTAGTGGCAAAGACAAGGCAAATTCAACTATATGATGGTCAAGTATCGGGACTCGGGCCTCCAAGCTCACCGACATTGAAGCAACATCCACTTTCTGCAAGATGTCATCGGGTAGATAATACGCGGCGTCTAATCTAGAGAATTTGGAAACTATATCCACGGGAGGGAAAACCTTACTTCTTATTTCAAATAAATCTTCTATATTTGTCCCCCCTTCACTAAAAATTGACTCCCTATCAAAATCCGCGCAAAGACTACGCATAAAAGCAAAGCTTTTTAATGCGTCATACTGGCAAAGCGATTGACCTATGACCTTAAATTTCCGGCTGCTAATTTTGGCGAAAAGTTTCCCGCAGATAATCCTTAGGCTACGGGGAAGATTATACAGCCATCCTGAATAAAAAAGAATAAAGTAAGGGTGGTACCCCGCAAAAAGTTCATCCCCTCCGTCTCCGCTTAAAGCAACCTTTACGTTTTCCCTGGCAAATTTGGATACCATCATGGTTGGAATGTTCGAATAATCTGCTAAAGGCTCATCGTAGAAGTTCGTATTTGCATCAAGCAGGTCAAGAAAATCGCTGCTTTGCATGATCATTTCATGATGATCCGTCCCCAAATACCCCGCAATATTCCTGGCATAACCCAACTCATCATATTTCTTTTCTTTAAATCCTATGCTAAAGGTCTTAGGCGGCTGACTGGAGTACCTGCACATCAAAGCAGCTATAAGCGACGAATCAACGCCACCTGACAAAAAAGCGCCTAACGGAACGTCAGAGATCATCCGAAGTTTTATAGAATCGTTAAGTAAATCATCCAGCCTGGAAATTACCACATTTTCATCTTCTCTTAAAAGGGAGTAATCTAAATTAACGCCATCTATGCTCCAGTAGCATTCTTCGCTTACCCCTTTTTCATCAATCCAGAGCGTATAGCCGGGCCTGAGCTTCTTTATCCCTCTGAAGATACTGTTTGGCGCCGGCACAAAACCCATATCTAAATACAGGCCGAGTGAATCCGGATCAATTTCAGAAGGGCACAACGGATGTAACTTAAGCGCACTCAACCGAGAAGCGAACATGAATATTCGTTCGGAATCATAGTAATAGAGAGGTTTAATACCCACTCTATCACGGGCAACAAAAATTCCTTTTTCTATATTGTCCCAAACAGCAAAAGAAAACATTCCTATAAACTTCTTTACGCAGGACTTACCCCATTTCCTATAGGCCTTTAAAATAACCTCAGTATCGCTTTGGCTGTTAAAAGAAAACCCGCATTCCAACAGCTCATTTTTTATCAGTTTATAATTGTAAACCTCACCATTATAGATAATAACTGACCCTGTTCCATCATCAACCATCGGCTGGCGCGATAATAGATAACCGGCGATGGCCAAAACCTATTGGACCATTAACCCAGATTCCTGCATCGTCAGGGCCACGTTGATACATTACGTCGCGCATCCGAGTTAATATCTGCAGTGATATTGGCTCTTTGTCTTTATGTAATATTCCTACAATTCCGCACATTTTAAATCAGTGAGTTAAAACTTTAGTGTTGGCTTAATTATTGAAACTGGCTTTAAGTTGTCTAAAAATCTGAAGAAAAGTCTTAAAATCGCTAAAACTCCTTATGCCCATAATAAACCTAATGCCTAGAGCAACTATTAAACCGATGATTAATTTCTATAGCCTGCCTGTAAACATCTAACAGTTTATTTAAATATTTCTCCATCTCGAACTGTTTTACAAATTCAAAGCAATTTTTGCTCATACTCTTTAGCACCTGGGGGTTGTTTATAACCATCCCCAGAATGCGTTTAAGGTCTTCGGAATCTCCGGATTTAAAAAGGAAACCGGTTTGGTTTTCTATGATTAATTCCGGGATTCCGCCGATGTCCGCGCCAATAACAGGAACCCCATCCCTAAAGGCTTCCGGGATAACATTCGGCCTGACGTCATACCATATCGAAGGCACGACTAATATATCCGCATTGCGGTAAAATTGCCGCATATCTTTATTCGCGAACTTACCACGAAAGATTATCCTATTATCATCCGCGGCCATACGCCTTAATTCTTTTTCGTAGACCCCGCCACCCACAATATTCAACCTGATATGCTCATTTCGGATAAGCTTAAAAGCGCTTATCAAAATATGCACACCCTTATGCTTAGTTAAACCGCCCGTATAAGAAATATTAAAAATACCTTCCTCAGGATCCTCGTTTCTTGACTTATTTAAGTTACCTTCACCATCAAGGTCTATTCCATGAGGCAACACCATAGTATTGCAATTTTTAAAGAAACCGTTTTGTTTATACGCGCTTAACACAAACTTTGATGGCGCTATAACGATATCAATCTTATTATTAGTTGCGACTTGGCCGAATTTACGATAAATCTTGCACAGAGGATTAATGTTCTCTTCGTTGCATATCTTTCCATTACCCTTTAATAATACGACTCGCCTGCAAAGTAGTAAATAATCATGTAAAGTATAAACCAGCGGCAAACCAAGAGACTTTATGGCATAGAATGAGGACAGCGTAACGTCTAACGGCGTATGTAAATGAACAACATCTGGTTTTTCATTTTTAAGAATATTTCTTATTTTATAATAGCTATAATAGTTATGGATATCTAGAAGAGTCCAAGCGCCTTGGCGCAGAATAGACTGTTTACCGATTTTATGAACATTCGAAAAGTTTAGCGGATGAAACCTATATATCTTAGAACCCTCATCTTCTTCATAGGTATCTTTGCGGTACGGATTTATAGTCACAACCACCGTAGGGTGGCCTCTTTTTACTATTTCCCGGGATATCTTCTCAGCGTATATATCCGCTCCGCCAAAAGAATATGGAGAATAAGCTGAAACAATCCTGCAGATTTTCATAATGGAATTAATCCTTTGTGCAGTAAAATGCGATAGTCCCCGAAAAAAGTTTGAACGGCCAAATAGCCCTAAGCGGGTAGTCGATTACGTTAATCATTGACTGAAAGAAAAAGGGGAATGTAACATGGTTAAAACTTATTCCTCTTGAATGTATGCTTTTAAAACCAATATTTTTAAGGATCTTCCTTACA
>JAPLLP010000119.1:8027-12799 GCA_026387515.1 Candidatus Omnitrophota bacterium
ATACCGGTCTCTCGCCTTTAACCTTAGCAGGAAATTCTCCTACAAACTTTGAAACGAGCGCTAAGACCCAGCTAAGCGGATACAATGAAGAAGGTTCTAAAAAAGCGATAGTTCCATCTTTTCTTAATAAACGGTAAAATTCATGCATAAAAGGCTCTAATCCAGCATCGTGTAGGTGGTGCAGGAAAAAAGAAACGATAATAATATCGAATGATCCGTCTTCGTAACCGGAATTTAGAATATCCCCCTCCTTAGTAATGATTTTCTTTGGGCATTGGGAGATCTGAACGGTTGAAATATCTATTCCATGCACTTCTTTATAAATGCCGTATAAGTATTTAAAATCGCTGCCATTACCCACTGGCGCAATTAAAATTTTTGCATTGCGTTTATAATGTTTATTTCTGATGTATCTAGCAAGATAACCGTAAAATCTTATTTTTTCTACATCATATTTTAACCATTGCCTTTCTCGGGAAATTAATAATGGACTAGACATCCAATGACCAGAATCAACACAATACTCCTCATTGTGTAAATCTATCTCCGCTTGCAGGTCCTGCCTATTTTTTATTGCTGATTTCATTTTTTTAAAATTGACAATGCCGCTTTTGATTTATTTATTAAATCTCTTGGTCCTGTCAGCTTTAAGATTCTTTTTAAGAGGTAAGCTGGCCTAAAATAATTCCTGATATACAAAAATCTGATAGTTTTATCTAATTCTTTTTTTGTCAGGTGGGGGTAAGAAACAAAGGATTCTTTTATAGGATCTATTGCTTCGTATTCTGGCTTTATCATCCAACCATGCGCTTTGGCCTTTGCATTAAAGAGCGTGAAAGGAAACGGCGTACAGACAGAAAATAAAGCATAATCGGGGTTAAGCTTGATTACTTCCCTGAAAGTTTTTTCAATTGTCTCTCTTGTTTCCAAAGGGCAAGAACCTAAAAGTATATTAAATTCAACACCGATATGGGCGTCTCTTAAATTTTTAACCGCGGAATAGAACACTTCTACATTACAGCCTTTTCCTATATAATCTAGTATCTCCTGGTCAAAAGATTCAATGCCGATAGACACATTTTTGCATCCCGCCTGAGACATTGCCTGGGTGACTTCCTTATTCTGCAGCATGTCAGCACGAGCCGAACATAACCACTCCATTTTAAAAGGAGCAATCCCCTTACAAAGCTCAATGGTCCTCTCGTTTCCCCAAACAAATTGATCATCGAGAAAAGCAACTGATTTATAACCTTGTTCTGCGAGAATTTTGAATTCCGAGATAACATTTTCCGTGCTTCTCAATCTAACCGGCGGTTTGGACATTTTATTCTCGCGTTTAAATTCAATTTCTCGCGCGAAATCCAAAGAATTAGGAACACAATAGTAACAACTAAAACTACAGCCTCGCGAAGCTACTATAGTAGTAAAAGGCTGTAAGCTTAATTTTGGATTATAGTAATTTTTTGAATTTAAAATTCCTCTATCAGGAAATGGCAATTTATCAAGGTCATCCAATACCGTGTAGCCTCCTTGATGAATATCCTCTCCATCTTTCCGGTACGAAATTCCAGGAATGTGTTCAAGCCCCATATTATCTCTTAAGGCCTTGATCAAAGGGATGATCCGCTCTTCAGGCTCTCCCCTCATCACTATAGTATTTCCATCGATAAAATTATTTGGCGAAGCAGTAGGCTCGGTTGAAATAAAAATGAACCTTGTTCTATTATTATACCTGCTGATCATATTTTTGGCGATTATGTCAGTATTTTTAGATAGAAAAACAGTATAAAATATAACGATATCAAAATCGGATCCTTCGCAAAACTTATTAAAATTATCTTTTCTGTTTCTTTTGGTCGTAAAATCAATAAAGTACACCTCATAACCATTGTTTTTTAGTATTGTTGCCGGATAAAGTATGAAGATATTTGGTTGCGGATAGATCCCGTAATTGCAGCCAAAGATTCTTTCAGCAGGAGGATTCCTATCTAACGAGGGGGGTATGAGAAATAGGACTTTCATAGGTCAATAGTTTTACAATCTTTTAACTCTGTCTTTAAATAAAGGAACAATATTAACCGGGAAGGCAATAATAATAAAAATGCTTCGCAAAGCATCATCAAGACTTCTTTTATGCTCGGAATGATCCTTAAGATCATTATTGCGTCTATTTTAACTTTCAAGGTCGCCCGTAAGCTACTTTTGAGCTTCCTGATCTTAATCGCTCTATTATTAAGCCGGTATTTCATTAACACGTCTTTAAGGGCTCCTATCTTGCCAACCCTGCTCAGCTGGAGCCATAAAAAATAATCTTCCGCAAAAATATATTTCTCTTGGTACCATAGGCCTGAATCGACAAGGGACTTACGCCTGATCAGCGTAGTTGAATGCATAAGCGGAGTCCTGGCTAACCTTGATTCAGGAGCGCAATATCTTACCTTCCCGATCTCTTTACCCGATGCATCTATGTATGTGGCGGCGGTCCCCAGGACACAGACTTCGGGTTGTGCGTCTATGGCTGCAACTTGCTTCTTAAGCCTGTCTTTCATCGCTATATCATCGGAGTCCATACGCGCTATGTAAAACCCCGAACACTCTTTAAGGCCGCGGTTAAGAGAAAAAACAATACCCTTGTTTATTTCGTTCCTGAATATTTTTATCCTTGAGTCTTTTTCAGCGTAACTTTTTAACATCTGAGGAGTCGCGTCGCTTGAGCCGTCGTCCACGATTATGAATTCAAAATCTTCAAAAGACTGACTTAAAATGCTTTCCAGAGAATCTTTCAAGAAAATTGAATTGTTAAAAACCGGCATCAATACAGAAACTTTTCTCATGATGGCCCCGCAAGATTTATGGCCTTTTTCGTTATTACAAACGCTTTACTTGGGTTAAGCGCTGACCCACACACAGAATCTAAAGACAGTCCGCGCCTTTTAATTATTTCAAGTATCTGCGGTTGCGGCACAAAATAGGTATTTAGCCCAGCAATGATCCTTCCGGTTTCTTTTAAAACTGCCGGGGCCTCTTTTAAGAAGAGGTCGAAGAGTTCAAGGCCGCTCGGACCGCCATGCCATCCCTCCAATCCAACCGCTAAATTTTTATCTCTTATCTTATAAAACTTGGTCCCGAATTCCGTAGGCACATAAGGAAGATTCCAATAAATAACGTCAAATAAACCATCCACATTCTCAAACATATCGCTTAAAATTATGCGGATATCAACACGGTTATTCTTGGCGATCTCCCGAGAAGTATCAATAAATCCAGGCACTATCTCAACCGCGGTCAGATCAATTTTTCTTTTTTTAGCCAGGAAAACAGCCAGAATACCGTACTCGCCCGTGCCGATCTCAAGAACCCTTTGCCTGTCAGCGACATTAGCCAGGAGGGCTCTTCTTAAAATAATGGTGGTGAGGTCCCAATAAAACCGCCCTCTCGCTTTAATCTTCCTTAAAGCAGGATCAACGCCAAACATCGCCCTTGTCACCAATTTAGACGACATAACCGGCCAACATCCCCACCGGAAAAGCGTCATCAATAACCTAGCGTTAATTGAACCGGCATCTTCCATAAATAATTTAACGTTTATATAACTCGAGCATTTCTGACAAAAAACAAAAACTGTATTGTCTCTTCTGGATAAGTTCTAAAAAAGACTGCGTATAGTCTTTCCCGGAATATTTATTCCTTCCATAAATGAATTTCCAAAAACCCGACAGCTTGCTGTATGAATCCTCGCATACGATAAAATCATGTAAATGCGCGTTGAAACAAATCGAATCCGGAAGCCCAAAGACGCGCAAAAGCATTAAGAAAAAATTAAAACCAAGCAATTTGAGATAGGAAACAGACAATGTGAGCCTAAATGGAGAAACTGAAGTCATGGGTATCTCCATAATATTGGCATAATCATAATAATGCACGCTTCTTTTACAGAATAAATAGCGCAGCGGATCCGGATAATATGACGGGAATACGCTAGAATCATAGAGAAATCCGTGTTTCTCTAATAACCTTATTGCCGATGGCGTAATCCTTCCCTGCGGCGCCCGATAACCTAAGGGATATTTTTTAAAGTAGCTAAAATATGCGACCCTAGATTTTTCGATTTCACTAGCTAAATCTTGGCTAGAGGTACTATGAGAATAGCTATGTGCTTCGAATTCGCAGTGGTATTTTTCAAATATCCGGACAATTTCCGGGTATAATTCGAATATCTCTCCGACTACAAATACCGTAATCCTGACCCCAAATGATGAAAGCCAGCTTAACAACCCTTCAATCTTCTCGGGCTCTTTAAATAACCCATATTCACCCACGCAACCCGAGTAATCCGCTTCCAGGTCCAGAGTAAATGCGAAATTTTTCATTTACTGCCATTCTCTAGTCTCTGGCCCCTGGATTCAAGCAAGGCTAAGGCCTGAGCGATTTTTTTAATCTTCTCTCCATGATCAGATACCACCAGGCACAAATGCAGATTTATGAGGATAATAAAAAATATGCCAAACAATAATACTGCGTTACTGGGAAGCGCGATACCAAATAATTTGGTTATCCAGATAAGCAATCCTCTGAACACCGCTAATAGCAATATGCTAGTTCCCGTAACAAACCATAATAATGCGTATTTTTCTTTCAGCTTTTTTCTCCGGATCAATTCAAATATGATGAGTAGTAAAACCAGGCATAACCCTATTATCATAATCCGATTAATCTGACTCATCTCTACCTCCTTCTAAAAAGATACATGCTCAAGGAAAGCATAACTTTAA
>JAPLLP010000087.1:0-731 GCA_026387515.1 Candidatus Omnitrophota bacterium
CTGTTTATTTTCTTCTATGATCTTACCGACGACCCTCACCTTACGGTAATTTAAAGCATTTAGGGCTACTAAATCTCCGCTTAAGAGATAGGTCTTATAATCTCCGGTAACAAGCTTATGCGTAGCCGGGCGACTCATCACTTTCCCGTAAGGACGAACTACGCCTTCCAGGAAAACTTCATCTTTTACCAAAACAGGCGGGGCTTTTTTAGCTTTTAGTTTTGTCTTTTCGCTGGCAAGGCTCCTGGTGACAAACATCTTGTTCACCCACCCGAAACTATCACTGGGAGGCTTAATCTTTAGCCAATCGCCATCAGTCTCCAATACCGTAAGCACTTCGTCTTTATTCATCCTGCCTAATATGGCGGATTTCTCGCTGGGGCCAAGCCTTATATTCACATTGTCTTTAAGCACCACTGCGGCCTTCTCATCCAAGGACTCTGTCAGGTCCTTAAAGACATACGCGGGCGAGAGTTTCGGCAGGCGCACCTTATACCAATCATAAAGCTCTCCCACTACCTCTACCCCATCACCCTTAGTAAGGGTGATGACTACCTCTGAAGCTACGGTCGAATCGCTGCGGATATTAATCTCATCGGCATTGATCCGCCCTTTAAAAGAGACAAAATCCTCGGAGTAGGAGGGTAAAATCCCTAGACCAAGAACAATGATTAATAAAATGGGTAAATATATTTTTTTTCCTGTCATATTTACTTCTCTTTCTTCTCTGC
>JAPLLP010000087.1:827-9929 GCA_026387515.1 Candidatus Omnitrophota bacterium
CTTCGGCGGTTGCGCCCTCGGCCTCGGTTTTCTCGGCAGCCTTCTCTTTTTTGATCCTGATCCTTATGGTCTTGATCTTAGGAAGACCATAAACCTTATCCCCTTCCTTCCATTGCTCTTTTTCCAACATTGTTCTTAGGCGTTCAGTGCGCTTTAATACTGATCTTTGTTTTTTGGTACTACCGGACGAACCTAACGACGGATGAATTGACATCTTTGTGGCCTCCTTCGCAGTAGCGAACCCCAATCCATCCGATAGGATTGGGGGTTATACGTCGGGTGTAATTAATAACCTACATCTTCCTTATCATACAATCGCGATATTGTTTTTTTAATCTTGCTAAAAGCATCTCTGCCGAGCGCCTGTCGGAAAAATTACCCGCGCAGAGCATAAAATAATTACCCTTAGGGAATATGGCCGCGGAAATTCCTTTTTTATTAAGGGCCAAGGCCTCTTTTTGGGCCAGGTCGCGTTTTAGATAACTGGCTATCTGAATAGTAAAAGCTTGGACAGCAACGGCTTTGACCGCCGCAACTTTGGCCGCCGCAACCGGAACAGGCTGGATCCGGGGCACCTCTTTCTTGATTGCCATATCCATGCGTGATGCGCTATTGCTCACAACCACGCATCTTTTACCCCGCTCTACACCCAGCGAAAAAAAGATAATACCTGTGATTAAAAATCCCATCGTCACCAATATAACCTTCTCATAACTCCTTATAAAAGATACAACCCTGGAAGATAAACATGGCTTAGGAAACGCGACAGAAGAACCCCCGGAAAATAATTCCAACTGTGAATAATTTTCTCTTTCCATGTCAACCCCTCTTAAAATCAAACCTACCTCTGGTGGTTAGGTTTGATTTTATCCCGCCCTCTGGGCGGGACTACATTATCACGAGAGCCCAGATATTGCTTTGTTTTTATCTTTCTGACTATCTTTAAAAATGCATCTACTACCCTTGGATCAAACTGCGTTCCGCTCTTCTTTTTGATCTCCTTGATAGCCGAACTGATATTCATCCTTTCCCGGTAAGGCCGTCCATAAACCATGGCCTCAAAGGCATCGGCGACGGTCATCACCCGGGCGCCCTCGGGGATCTGACCTTTTTTCAGTCGCGACGGATAACCGGTGCCGTCATATCTTTCGTGGTGGTGCATAATAATGGGAATCACCGGCTTTAAGATCTGCAAAGGCCTTAAAAGCTGCGCCCCGCGCACCGGATGCGACTTGATAATACTGAATTCTCCCGGAGTAAGCTTTGAGGTTTTAGTAAGAATAGCCAAAGGAATATCCACTTTTCCAGCATCATGCAAGAGGCTTGCGTATTTGAGACTTTCTATCTGTTTCTCATCCAGGTGCATCTGATGCGCGATCGACATTACCAACCGGCTAAAATACGGCGAATGGGTATATTCCTGGGGAACGCGTATGTCCAAAAACGTAGAAAGGGCCTTTATGCTGCCCAGCACTATCTTCTGCTGCTCTTCGTAAAGCTGCAGATTCTTGATCCCAATGGTCGCCTGTTCCAACATGGTAGTCAGGATCTGCTGATCAAATTTGTCAAAGACGGGGGCATCCTTATCCCGCTTAATGACAATCAGGCCCATGATATCCTCGGAAATAAGCGGCGTAACCAGGAGGTTATCGCCCCTGATAGAACTAAGCGTACGGATGATCCTTTTCTCCAGGCGTGAGGATATCTTGGTTTTTTTATCTACCACGAACCTCTTGCGTCCGCTTATCGTGCATCTAAAAAGAGAATATTTTTTTGTAGAATCCAGAAGCACCAACACGCAGTAACGGGCGTTGAATATCTGGCAGGTAAGCTTTGCCAACCTTATAATAAGATCGTTCAATTCAAAAGTAGAATTCAACAGCCGGTAAACACTGTGAATTGAAGAAATCAATACTTTATACTTTTTCGTAGGGGTCAAATAATTTTTTGTATTCATCTAATGCGTACCTATCGGTCATTCCTGCGATATAGTCGCAGACTACGCGCCTGGTCCCGTCGATCGGGAGGCTCTTCTGTATCTCCGGCGGCAAGCCGTCGGGCCTCTCTACATAAACCTCAAACAACTCCTCAATGAAACGCTTGGCCTTATTGCTCATGCGTACCACGCGGTAGTGGTGATACAACTTTTGTATCAAAAGTTCCCGCAGCGGAGACCTTTGCCGTTGCATATTACTACTGAATGCAGCGACTTTTAGATCCTGCCTCTTTATATCCCGGTAAGACCTGGGCTTTAACTTGCTTATTTTTCTCTGTATCTCCTCGATCAGGTCCGTAACCTGCATATTGATCAGATTACGGATAACCAGGTACTTCTTCTGTGAATTATCTATTTTACCATACTTTTGCGAAATTTTCCCGCAAATATTCTTCCAGATAGCCAATTTATTTAAATCACTTTCCTTGAGCAATCCCGAAGTAAGGCCGTCGTCAAGATCGTGATTATCATAGGCTATTTCGTCGGCTATGTCAACAATTTGTGTCTCCAAAAGCGGCATTTCGTCGGGGCAAAATTCTTCAATGGCACCCGCTTTATCAAAAGCAGAAGAGTGCTTCACTATGCCCTCCCTCACCTCCCAAGTCAGATTTAAACCGGGAAACTCCGGGTACCTCTTTTCCAGTATATCCACCACCCTCAAGCCCTGAAGGTTATGGTTAAATCCGCCTTCCTCGGCCATCAATTCATTTAAGGCATCCTCCCCGGAATGGCCAAAGGCAGTGTGCCCCAGGTCATGGGCCAACGCAATGGCCTCGGTTAAATCGGCATTCAACCTGAGAGCAAAGGCAATAGTGCGGGCGATCTGGGCCACTTCGATAGTATGCGTAAGGCGGGTACGATAATAATCCCCCTCGTGGTTCACGAAAACTTGAGTCTTATATTCCAGCCGCCGGAAGGCAGCCGAATGTATAATCCTGTCTCGGTCACGCTGATAAACGGATCGATATGGATGCTCTTTCTCTTTATGAACTCTACCCGCGGTGCAACAGCTTCTCATTGCCCACGGGGCTAAAAAAGCATCCTCCAATTTCCTGATCTGATCCTGATTAAGCATATTGCTTGGCCGCCTTTCGTAAAAACCGGTATAACTCATCCAGGGATTGAGAGATAACTTTAGTGCCGGCAATAACCGGCATAAAATTAACATCCCCGTTCCAACGTGGCACTATATGCACATGCAGGTGACCGGCGACACCGGCCCCCGCCGCTCTGGTTAAGTTTATCCCGATATTGTAGCCATGAGGCTTAAGCACCTTATCCAAAAGCGACTTTGTCTTTTTAAGAACGCTAAAGAGATCCTCTACTTCTACGGGAGTCAATGACGAGATGTCTGCCGTATGCCTCTTAGGGCTTATCAGGCAATGACCGTTATTATAAGGAAAAATATTCAACAAGGAAATACTATGCCTGGTATCCAGGATAACGTAATCTTCGGATTTCTTCTCCTTGGCCCGGCAAAAAATACATTTTTTCTCCCTTTTCCCGGCAATATAATTAATCCGCCAGGCGGCCAGCCTTGTTCTCCAAAAATAATACAGTATCCCGTTTTTTTTCTCATTTACCGGATTATGGGAATGCCCAAAGACAATCGCATCCACTTTATCATCTTGGAATATATTTAACGCCAACTCTTTCAAGGCGTTGGGGTGCCCATACCCATGCGTAACCCCAATCTTAAATTTTCCCGCAGAAATTATTTCTTTTATGGGTAGCTCCCTCTTTGTCTCCGGCAAATCCATATTCCCGGATACCGCAAAAACCAAAGGACATATTTCTTTAAAGATACCAATAACTTTTATGTTTACCAGGTCTCCGCAATGGATAATGGCATCCATGTCTTTTAAGTCTTCGCGTACTTTTTGAGGGACCTCCCATTCCTGATCCGAGATGTGGGTATCAGAGATAACCCCCAGCCTGATCACCTTTCTATCCGGATGCTGCTCTATTCTGATCTTGGCGGTATGCTTCATGCTATGATTCGGGGCCGGGAGTAAACGTCCAAAAGCCGGTTTAGATTACCCAAATCCCAGGTCGAGATCTTTTCATCCATTGCCCTTAACCGGGCATTGGCATCGATGCTCTTAAGGCCCACGATAATCTTCTGCTGTAGCTTATTCCTATACTTTTTGCACTCGCGGGAAAAATCCAGGATATCATCTTCGGTAATCAGCTCATTTTTAAAAGCCATTATCCAAACGCTGTCTTGAGAACGACCCAATAATCCCTCTTTAAAGCCCTTAGCCGGAAAATTCAACAACTTAATCTCACGAAAACGATCCAGGCGCAGGCGTTTCTTCTCTATTAGTATTGTATCGTCGGTAAAAAGACGGAACAACTCACCGATCCTCTCTGCCACCGCCTTCTGCGAATCCCGCATAAATTCATTGATCATCTCATCGATGCAAGCCACAAAAACCGCTTTTTGGTTTTTTGCGTCAAAGGTAAGCGACCTCTCCTTCTCCCGATGCACGAATTTCAACCAGAAACCGAATACCCTGTCATTGATACCCAGAAAATCTCCGCTGCGGTTAAGGCTGTCAGTATCAACCAAATAATTGATGCGGGCGAGGATCTCTTTCTTTGGTTTACGCATAATATGGGCCAGGTCGTTTATCTTATTTTGGCCGCTTGAGACCAGGTACAATAAAGACAGGTAATCCTGGCTTAGGGAAGAATCAAGGAACTGTTTAAGGCAACTGGAAAATCTCTGGTTTAATAAACCGGATGGCTCAAAGAGTAATTCTTCCATGATAACCGAAAGATTATCCTTGCCGGACTTAAGGAGTATGCCGGAAATAACATCAAGATAAAAAGGGTAGCCCCCCGTAAAGTGCACGATAAAATTACGCAAGCCGGCTTCCAGTTCTGTCGTGCGCAAACGATCATACAGATAGTCTTCGCTATCCGCGGCATCAAAAGGCTCTACTGAAATCACCTCGAAATTACCAAATAATAGCGATAGCTCTTTGGCGAGGATCGCCCTAGCCTTGGCCTTACGCGAACTGATTATAATATACATAGTGGTTTTCTGGGAAACCAACATTTTTGACCACTGAGTATACAGATCTTTAAACCCCAAGTTTTCCAAATTATGGAATTCATCGAATATTACCACGCAAGACTTTGATGTCTCTTCGTATATAATGTCGCACAGAGACAATAAATCTCCAAACGCCGCTCCCTTATTACGCTTAGTGAGCCCGGATAGGATAAAACGGGCCTTTTGCACGGTGCGGGGTATATATTTCTCCGATTTATTCAAAAGATAGGCAAGGTCTTCTTTAATGATCAGGCCGCTTACGGAAAGAAAATTATATAAGAGTACTCCGATGAATCTCTGCGTGAAACTTGCCACAGTCTCAGGCCTTGTCTCTATGTATATAACCACCGTTCTTGGATCGTAGAAACTTTCCAATAACTTGAAAACCAGCGAAGTCTTCCCTACCAGCTCATCTCCGAGAATTGCCAAATTCTGGCGATATCCGTCTTTTAATGCACCGATGCGCTTTGTCAAGAGTTCAAGATGCGATTTTCGTTTATAAAATGTCCCTGTCATTTAAGATTGAGGTAAATAAAAATAAGGGTTCTGAGGAATAGAGCTCTTTCTGATCTCAAAATGAAGATAGGTATTTTTATTCCTGCCCCAGGAACCTGTTTTGGCGATCAGGCTCCCCTTTTTAACCGTATCTCCGGGCTTAATAAAAACCTCGGAATTCCTGGCATAAACCGTCATAAAGCCGTCACCGTGATCAATGATCACTGTTTTTCCGAAACCTACCAGATCCGCTGAATAAAAGACCGTTTTTCCTGAACGCGAAGCAACTACGTCGGAGGAAAAACCCGTATGGATATTCAAACCCTTATTTATCATATTATCAAAGGTCTGGCCAAAACCGCAGATCACTGAGCCTCTTACCGGCCAGATAAAATCGCCTTCACCGTAATCTGTTATTTTCACCTGATCATCTTTTTTTCGATTGGGAATAAATATCAGCTGATTTACTTCGATATTGGAAGTATCGGATATCTTATTAACCCTGGCTAATTCATCCAGATCTACATTATACATCCGGGAGATCCTCCAGAGCGTTTCTTTCCTCTGCACCCGGTGGTAAATGCCGGGCATGCCCTTGGGCCCCGGAGGAATAACTAGCGGCGCAGTGGCGCACCCGCTTAAAAGAAAACTAACCACCAAGATCCATTTTATTCTATTGCGCATATTCATAAGAGCGAGAGAGGGGAATCGAACCCCCATATCCAGCTTGGGAAGCTGGTGTTCTACCACTGAACTACTCTCGCATGCATTCTTCCATCAATTTAATGGAACAGTAGCGGCCGCACATAGTGCAGGCATCGCCCTCAACCGGCTTAGAAGATTCTTTTAATAACCTGGCCTTATCAGGATCAATAGCCAGGGCTATCTGGCTCTCCCAGTCACGCTTTTTTCTCGCCTGTGACATCCGCCTATCCCAATTTAGCGCATACGGCTGCCTTCTGGCCAAATCCGCGGCATGGGCGGCGATCCTGGCTGCCACCACTCCCTCTCTTGTATCTTCAACGCTTGGATGCCGTAAGTGCTCCGAAGGAGTGACAAAACATAAAAAATCTGCCCCGAAAAATCCCGCCCAGGCCCCGCCGATAGCAGAACTGATATGGTCGTATCCGGCGGCTACATCCGTAACCAATGGCCCCAGCACGTAAAACGGCGCGCCGTGGCAAAGCTTCTTTTCCAACCGTATGTTTCTTTGGATCTGCTCGATCGGGACATGCCCCGGCCCTTCGATGATCACCTGCACATTACGTTTTTGCGCTCTTATTGCCAATTCGCCAAGCAAGGATAATTCTGCTAACTGCCCCTTATCCGTAGCATCCAATATTGAACCCGGCCTCAGGCCATCGCCAAGACTCAAAACCACATCATATTCATAAGCAATGTCTAAAATACGGTCATAATGTTCGTAAAAAGGGTTCTCTTTCTTATGGTTCGATATCCAGTTGGCTAGGATCGCGCCTCCCCTGGAAACAATATCCAGCACCCTCTTATTCTTCTTTAGCTCGGCGAGGCTTTTGCGGGTAACCCCGGCGTGAATAGTAAAAAAATCCACCCCATCGGAGGCCTGGCTTTTAAGAACTTCCAAAATGTCCTCAATATCAAAATCTATCAAGCTGGATTTCTTTTCCTGCGCCCGCACCGCTATCTCGTAAACCGGAACCGTTCCTACCGGCACAGACGATTTCTCCATGATTGCCCGGCGCAAATCCTTAAGGTCGCCTCCGGTGCTCAAATCCATTATGGTGTCTGCACCGTATTTTATGGCAACATCCAGCTTCTCTATTTCTTTTTCAAGGCAAGGGAGTTCGCTTGAGGTGCCGATATTGGCGTTTATTTTTACACGTAGCCCCTTTCCCACGGCGCAAACTTTTTTAACTTTATGGCGGTTATTGTTAAGTATGGCAAGACGCCCTGTTTTTAACCGTTGGCGAATTATTTTTTCGGATATTCCTTCAAGGCGGGAAATTTCCTGAACGAGAAACGTAGAAATATTTTTTTTAGCTGATTCCAGTTGAGTCATATTGTATTAGAAAGAAAACCGCTGAGCGGATCTTCTCTCTACTTCATATAATTTATACCTCAGCCGTTTAAATCCTAAAGCGGCTGCGGGCTTTTGCAGTTTCGCGAACTCTTCCAGCACGCGCAAGCTCTCTTTTACCCGCTGCATATTGGCAAAAAAGATATCTGGACAATCCTTACGCCTTAATTCCTGGGCATATATGGAAAAACCTACATCCTTTAAGCTGCGCCGCGGGCCCAGCTGTTCTTTTAAAGAAAACAGCCTCTTTGATAAACCCCTTAAGGCGTGCCTCAAGCCCTTTAATTCCGCGGTTAACTTGCGGTTTTCAATAATAAACCGTGCGATCTCTTCGCAAACGCGTAATCCCTCTTTGGCGCGGTTCAAATTAGCGTCGAGGATCCGGTCAACCGCTTTATCAATGGTGGATTTTGGCAATGCGTTCTATAAGCTTAGTAGTGGAACGATCAGGCAATAGTTTTACGGTCAAAACACGGCCGCCGTAACTTTTGACCAATCCCGCGCCCACAATATTTTCTTTTTTCCAATCCGCGCCTTTGATCAATATGTCCGGGCGCAATAGCCTAATAAGATCCAGGGGGGTGGACGCGTTAAATAAAACCGCATAATCCACGCTCTCTAAGCCAGCGATAATGCGTATCCTGTCATATTGATTTACTATCGGACGGGCAGAGCCTTTGATTTTGCTAACAGAGGCGTCACTATTAACGGCTACCACCAGTATGTCTCCGTATCGCCCGGCATCCTCAAGATATTTCACATGACCAAGATGCAAAATATCAAAACAACCATTGGTAAAAACTACCACCCTGCCCTGCTTCTTAAGCCTGGCGCAGATTTTCTTGAGTTGGCTTAAATTCTTTATTTTGGCGCTACGAACTCTTCTTCGACAATCTCGCATATGATATGCCCGATAGTAATGTGCGCTTCCTGAATCCTGGCAGTTACGCCCGAGGGAACAGTAAGACATACATCCGCAAGCTTAGACAATTCCCCTCCGTCTCCTCCGGTAAGGGCAACGGTTTCTAAACCCATCTTTTTGGCCTGCCTCAAGCCCGCGGCAACATTTTTGGCCTTGCCGCTGGTTGATATACCCACAACAAGATCATTCTTTTGGCCCAGGGCCTCGATCTGACGGCTAAAGATAAAATCATAACTGTAATCGTTAGCTATGGCGGTAATAATCGAAGTATTCACGGTAAGCGCGATGGCCGGTAAAGGCGCGCGTTCTTTTTTAAATCTACCCACCAATTCCGCGGCTATATGCTGGCTGTCGCTGGCAGAACCTCCGTTACCGAAAATAATCACCTTGCCGCCTTTTTTCAGGCAATCGATGAAAAGCTGGGAGATCTTAAGGATGGTGCCTACCGAAGAACGCAACAGCTCTTCTTTAATTTGGATACTTTCCGAAAATATCTCTTTTATCCTTTCACGCATAAGCCCTCCTTCGCAGCAAGCGAACACCGGCCCAATACCGATTTGGGCCGGGTGCAT
>JAPLLP010000189.1 GCA_026387515.1 Candidatus Omnitrophota bacterium
GGAAGATTCGGCCCCTTAGAGAGGGTTCTTCGCGCTCCAAGACCCGAGAAACCATGCGTAGCATGATCGAGGCTTGCGGACAGTATCAGAAAAAATAGTTTAAAAGTATTCTTATGATAGTGCGTTTACAGGATAAACCGGTACGTTACCTTAAAGGCATAGGCCCTAAACGTGCGGAGACATTAAGTAAATTAGGCATATTAACCGCGCAAGACTTGTTGTATTATTTCCCTCGCCGCTACGAAGACCGCACCAATCTTACTCCTATTAGCCAGCTTAAAGAAGGGGTTGTCCAGACTATTAAGGGTGAGGTTTTGATTAAGGGGCATCGGCAATCATTACGCAGGCGGGGTTTTAGTATATTTCAGCTTACCCTTAGCGATGATAGCGGAAAGATCTCCGTGGTCTGGTTTAACCAACCGTATCTGGCTAACTATTTTAAGCCCGGGATGCAGGTCGTGCTTTACGGTAAAGTCGAGCGTTATGCGGGGAAATTGCAGATGTCTTCTCCGGAGTTTGAAATTATAGCTGATGGCGAGGGCATAGAGGAAAAGGATGAAACTTTGCATGTGGGCAGGATCGTACCGGTGTATCCACTGCCTGATGGGATAAGCCAGCGCCTGCTGCGCCGGATAATTAAGCGGGCGCTTGACGAATTGCCGGCTGCCCCGGAAGATTTTTTGCCTCTACAGATACGTTCGCGCAATAGCCTTTTGCCACTGGGGAAAAGCCTGATTAATATACATTTCCCGGAAAATTTTGAGCTTCAATCCCAGTCCTGGCGCAGGCTGTGTTTTGACGAGTTTTTTCTCTTTCAACTGCCGCTTGCCTTACGTAAGCTGCAAAAAAAGGAGAAGAAGGGGTTGGTCCATACCGTAAAGGGCGAATTGTTGGATCGTTTTGTAGGACATCTCCCCTTTAGGCTTACGGCAGCTCAAGAAGCGGTGACCAGAGAGATAAGCTTGGATATGGCCAGCACCTATCCTATGCAGCGCCTTTTACAGGGAGACGTGGGTTCGGGTAAGACCGTTGTGGCTACGATCGCCGGCATTATGGCTATTCAGGGAGCCTTTCAGGCAGCCTTTATGGTGCCCACAGAGATATTAGCCAAACAGCATTTTGAAAAAATAGGGCTGCAGCTGTCGGGTGTTAGGCATAAGAGGAAAACAATAAAGTTAGGATTGCTTACCGGGAGTATGGATAAAAAAGAAAAAGAAGCGATCTTGCAAGATATAAGTTCTGGTAAGATAGACATGATCATTGGAACGCACGCGCTATTGGAAGAATCGGTTAAATTCAATAATTTGGGTTTAGTGGTGATCGATGAACAGCATAAATTCGGGGTCGGCCAGCGCGCGCTTCTGCCGGGTAAAGGCCCGGAACCGGATGTCCTGATCATGACGGCCACGCCCATACCGCGCACCCTGGCCATCACCTTATATGCCGACCTTGATGTTTCGGTGATCAGGGAATTGCCCGGGGGCAGAAAGCCGATTATAACCCGGCATTTTGCTGAAGCGGACAAAGATAAGGCTTATGATATAGCCAAAGAAGAGCTGCGGCTTGGGCGGCAGGTATTTATAGTATATCCTGTTATCGAAGAATCTTTCGCCCTGGATATGGCAGGGGCAAAAAAGAGATACACGGAATTAAAAAATGCGGAGTTTAAGGAATTCCGGCTTGGCCTTATTCACGGGAGACTAAAACAGGGCGAGCAGGATGAGGTAATGCGTAAGTTTCAGCAAAGGAAACTGGATGCGCTGGTGGCGACATCAGTCCTTGAAGTTGGTATTGACATACCAAACGCCACCTGTATGATAGTAGAGAATGCCCAGCGTTTTGGGTTATCCCAACTGCATCAGTTGCGCGGACGGGTAGGTAGAGGGACCCTGGAATCATTCTGCATTCTGATCACCGGCGAAGAGACAGAGGAATCCAAGGCGCGCATGATCCTTACATTGAAGGGGATGGAGTCTATTCGGTCGGTATCGACCGAATAAAAATAAAACATGATCGACGACGCCTCGAGAGCA
>JAPLLP010000016.1:0-1054 GCA_026387515.1 Candidatus Omnitrophota bacterium
AAGAATGCGTAAGGGCGGCAATGGTTGCTGGCCGCGTTGCTTCGCAAAATAAGAATTTATATGAACTCGCCTGCGAATATGAATCAAGCAGAGCGGGAGCGTTGGATGTATTGGCTAAGTGGGAGAATATTCTGGCGCCTGACTTGCCTCTTAAGGGCCTTAAGGTGGTTGTCGAGGGCGCGCATACGCCAAGCGGCAGCATCGCAGCAAAGGCCTTTGAAGGGCTGGGCGCAGAGGTTGTTCTTCTCCACGGCAATATTCTTCCTTTAAGCGGAGAGCATAAAGCAGACCCGTCTAGCGATAAGAACTTGAAAGAACTGAAAGAAAGAATAAAAGAAACAGGCGCTGATCTCGGGATAGCCTTTGACCTTGACGGAGACAGGTGCGTTGTTGTCTTCTTAAAAGAAGACGGCTCTATGGGGCAGTTGCCGGCGGATATTTTGATTGCAGTTTTGCTTCCTTTCTTGGTAAGTAAAGAGTGCGGCTATAACCCTGAAGCGCTCAGGGCGTCAGGAAAGCTGGGAGTGGCCGTAGTGCGTGATGTCCTTGGCACCGAGTCAGTGGATAAGAACGCGCAGCATTACGGAGCAGAGACTTACCAGACAGACGCGGGCTATGTTTTTCTTAAGGCCCAGGTGAAAGAGCTTAAGATAAAAGGCTACGTGGTGCCTATTTACGGCGAGAGTTCAGGCCACGGCTGGATACATGTAAGCGGGCCGATAGAAAACCCTGTTCTTATCTCGATTTTATTAGGGGTAATGGTAAAGAGATACAAAGACCAGGGCAAGCCTTTGGCTCTTGAGGCGCTGGCAGAAGATAATATTGTTTCTCCTTATAGAAATTCAGGAAGGTTTGACCCCAAATTTGACGACGCCCTGATTCAGGGAATTTCAGAGAGCGTCTCTGAGAAACAGAGAAAGGAAGAATTAAACGGCTGGGTTTTCGGAAGCAAGGAAATACCCATGCCGCAGAAAGTAAGTTCTTTAGGCAGGGACAACGTAATAAGGAAGATACGCGAGTATTTTGTCGAAGGCAGGGTATTTATAACCCTGGA
>JAPLLP010000016.1:1062-2016 GCA_026387515.1 Candidatus Omnitrophota bacterium
TCGGGAGCACTTATATAGGTTCGCGGATATAAGGTTTAGCCTTAATAAAGAGTATATCGGAAGGTCTGTTGTCCGCGCCTCAGCCAATGACCCGAACTTTGTCTGTTCTTTTGAAGTCCCGTATGATCGCGATAGAAACACAAAGAAGGATGCCGACCCGGAAGGTACACAGATGAAACTGAGTTTAGTAGGCGGAGTGGTGTTGGACTGGCTGGAAAAACAAAAGTTTTCTCCTATAACCGGCAAGGACTTTAAGAATAGGGCAAATGTAATAGGTTTTATGGAAATGGCAAGGAAAACAAAGGTACGCAGACTCGGTCCCTTCGGAAGCTTGGATACCTCCTCTTTCTTGGTTTTTTCTTCCGCTTTTTTAATATCCGGCGCTTTTATATCCTTAACACTTTTTATCGCTGCCGCTCTTTGATCCAGTGATTCCGATTTGGGCGGCCCTGCCTTGCCGCTTAAATCCTCGAACATTTTCTCCCAGGCGAGGCTGGCATTTACGGAAAAAGATTTGCGGAAATCTACCTGCATACCGCCCATCTGGCTTGAAAGACTGTATCGCGGATTATTTCGCGCCGTATAGGATGCGCTATAGGTATAATTATTGGTAAGATAATTGAATTTCGGCCCTGTCAGGGTGATATTATTGGTTTCAGCAAAATCCGTTTCTTTTTTCAGATAAAGGTCTCTCGACCGGTTCCGTCGAAAATCATACTTGATTTCACTCAGAGGGCTGTATCCAAAAGTATATGATTCCTTGATCGTCCGGACACTGGTTGTATCGGACACATTATCCAGGTTGGTTTGGATTTTATTCCCATCATCATAGATAAAATCGTAAACCATCTGGTTGGGAATATAGTTGAAATTCAGCTCGTACAGCTTTTTCCCCGTTTCAGATTTCCAATTTTTCATCCAGGCGAAAGGTTTAAAACTTTTGACGGCGGGATC
>JAPLLP010000069.1 GCA_026387515.1 Candidatus Omnitrophota bacterium
GAGGAAATAAACCGGGTTCTCACGGACAGGATATCCGATTTTCTTTTTACCCATTCCCTTGAAGCCAATGCTAACCTTAGCAAGGAAGGCATACCGGCCGATAAGATTTATTTCGTCGGCAATGTCATGATTGATACCTTGCGTTTATTCGCAAAAAAAGCGGCTCGGTTACCCGTGCTCAAACAGTTTCATTTAAAAAAGAACAATTATGCCCTTTTGACATTACATAGGCCTTCTAATGTGGATCAAGAGGATTCTCTGGGGCAGATAATGAACATACTTAAGGCGGTTGCCACGCAGATCCCTATCATTTTTCCGGTCCATCCCCGGACCAGGAAGCGCCTGGAGGCTTTTAAATTCAAGAATTCTAATCTTTGGGCAAATATACGGCTACTGGAGCCATTAGGCTATTTGGATTTTTTAGCGCTTATGCAGAATTCAAGATTTGTCCTTACTGATTCGGGGGGGATACAGGAAGAGACTACCGTGTTAGGCGTTCCCTGTTTGACCTTGAGGAAAAATACCGAGCGTCCCGTTACTGTTACAGAAGGGTCTAATACTATCGTGGGTAACGATAGTCGAGCTATAATGTTTCAGGTAGGACAGATACTTAAGGGCAGGTATAAAAAGGGCGCAATTCCCGCGCTCTGGGACGGCAAAGCCGCGGATAGGATTATAGAAGTCTTTAAAAAAAGCTACCCGCGCTAAGCGGCTACCTGGTCCAGATGACGCCCGGCGCTAATAGGCTACCTGGCCCAAATAGGATTTGGGCCAGTGTCCCCCGGTGGGGAATTTGCGCCGGCGTTCACTTACTGCTACACCCGGCCCAGATGACGCCCGGCGCTAATAGGATTTGCGCCGGCGTTCACTTACTGTGAAGGAGATCATATGATACAGCTAATTTTAAAAAAAGGTAAAATCTCCAAGGAGGATGTGCCCCTGCCTAAGGTGGCCAGAGGCACGATTCTGGTTAAGGTGATGTACTCCTGTATTTCTACGGGCACAGAGATAGCCGCGCTCAAGGCAACCGGCGGTTCGCTATTCAGGATGGCGTTGGAGCAACCGGGCAATATAGCTAAAGGATTACAGTTAATAAAAGAAAAAGGTATTTTTTCCGTAGCCAAGAATATCAAAGAAAAGATAAGCGACGGTTCGCCAGTTGGCTATAGCGTTTCCGGCATAGTGTTGGATACGGGAGAATCGGTTAAGGATTTTACCCGCGGGGAAAGAGTGGCTTGCGCGGGGACAGGGTACGCTAATCACGCGGAATATGTGGAAGTGCCGTATAATCTGGCGGCCAAGATTCCTGAGGGATTGGATTTTGCGCCGGCCTCGACAGTAGCCCTCGGGGCAATTGCCCTGCAGGGGATAAGAAGGGCCCAGGTTGAATTAGGCGAATATGTGGTGGTTTTTGGGTTGGGGATCATAGGGCAGATCAGTCTGCAGTTACTTAAGAACGCGGGTTGTTATGTCATTGGCATTGACGTGGAAGAGAAAAGGCTCAAAGTTGCCGCGCAAAACGGAGCCGACCTGGCTATAGATGCCCGTAAGGATTCCCTGGAAAAAGAGGTGTTCCATTTTACGGGAGGATACGGGGCAGATAAGGTATTGTTCTGCGCCTCGACAGATTCATCGTTGGCGTTACATCAGGCATTCCAATTGGCAAGGAAGAACGGGAAGATACGAAGAGTCTTATGAAGAAAAAGGGCTGGATTATCCGCTGGCTTTTGTGCGCTGGAGCGAGAATAGGAATATGCAGGAATATCTGAAAGAGTTGTCTAATAAGAAAATAAAACTTGATGACCTGATAGAAAAGGTTTATCCGATTGAGAAAGCCCCCGAGGCCTATGAAGAATTACAAAAACCCGCTAAACCCATCGGCGTGCTCCTGGAATATCCAAAGGAGTTGCCGGAAAACCTGGGTAGGTTATACCAGGATAGCTCCAGGATATATACGGGCACATCGAAGGTTGCCCCAAAGACAGGCGTAGTCAAGATTGCGATCGTTGGCGCGGGGAGTTTTATAAAAAATACCCATATTCCCAATCTCTTAAAATTAAAGGATAAATTCAAGATTTGCGCGGTTATGAGCAAGACTCCTTATAATGCCAAGCAAACGGCACAGCTGTGCGGCGCCGATTACGCTACCTGTAATCTTGATGATGTGTTAGCCGATGCTCAAATTGACCTTATTTTTATCGGCAGCCCGCATAACCTTCATGGGGCCCAGATCTTAAGCGCCCTAAAGGCAGGGAAAAATGTCTTTGTGGAAAAGCCCCTTTGCGTGGCTCAAGAAGAACTCCAGGCAATAAAGGATTTTTATTCCGAAAAAGTATCTCAAAATACCCCGGCCCCGCTTCTTACCGTAGGTTTTAATCGTCGATTCTCTCCTATGGCCCGTGAAGCAAAAATCCATACCTCTAAGCGCATCAACCCTCTTTATTTGCATTACCGGATGAACGCGGGTTTTCTGCCAGCCACTCACTGGGTTAACCAGGAGGAAGGAGCCGGCAGGATTATCGGCGAGGCCTGTCATGCGGTTGATCTATGCACTTTTTTTACCGAGAGCAAGGTAAGGGGAATAAACGTTTCTTCATTATCCCCTAAAACACAAAGCGTAAGTGGAGATGACAATAAGGTTATTGTCTTAAGTTACGAGGATGGTTCTGTGGCTACGCTTGAGTATTTTTCGGTGGGTTCCAGGGCCTATCCTAAAGAATATGTAGAGATCCATTTTGACGAGAAGACGATCGTGATCGATGATTTTAAATCGGTCAACGGATATGGGCTGCGCCTGCCTTCTGCGTCAGACGGAAGTTTTAGAAAGGGTCATTTTGAAGAATTGTCAGCGCTTTATGACAGTTTAACCCGTCCGAAAGAAAAATGGCCCATAGAATTGTGGGATATGATTCAGACTACGGAAATTTGCATCTTGGCTGCAAGAAAATAAATATGAGACAAGATTACGAAGCGGCAAGAAAATTATGGAATAAGGTACCTTGCGGCAGCAACGGTAAAGTAGAAGAAACATTGGAATATTTTCAGGCTGTGGAAAATTACCGGTACCGCGATTATGCCCCTTGGTTAAAGAAAATTTTGGACCGCGGGGAATATAAAGATAAGCGGGTGTTGGAGGTTGGCTATGGGCAGGGGACGGATTTGGTCCAATTTGCCAAAAATCATGCGTCCTGTTTCGGCGTGGACATTACGGAACGGCATTGTAGCCTGGCGAAAAAGAACTTTGCTTTAAGAGGTTTAAAGGCATCTCTTACGCGTGCGAATGTTTTGCATCTGCCTTTTAAGGATGAGAGTTTCGATGTAGTCTATAGCAATGGCGTGCTGCACCATATTAAAGCAATAGATAGCTCAATTTCCGAGATATATAGAGTTCTTAAAAGGGGAGGAGGTTTGGTGCTCATACTTTATAATCGGCATTCGGCTTTCTATCTGATTTTCACGTTATTTATCAGGGGATTATTACTCGGTAATTATTTTAGGCTGGGGCACGCCGGTTTGCTTTCGACTATCGAAACCGGAGCGGACGGCAGGGAAATAAAACCGTTTGTTAAGCTTTATACGAAAAAAAGCGTGCGTTGTTTGTTAAATAACTTTAGCGATTTAAGAATAACGGTTACGCACCTGGAAAAAGATCATTTTAGCGCGGTGGGTAAAATTTTGCCTAATTCCGTGATAAATTTTTTCTCTCCATATCTGGGATGGTATATCGTTGCCGTTGCCAAGAAATAAAAAAGGTGAAAAAATTTTACCGTAATATAATTATTTCTTTTTCCTTGCTGGTTTTTCTTGAAACGGCTAGTTGGCTTACTCTTGGCTTTGCAGAATTTTATTCCAGGCAATTCAAAAGGTACGACCTTAAAAGCCATCTGAACCTTTATCAGCAGGTAGACCCTTCGGATGCGGCAAATTGGATCTTAGTCCCGAATTATAGGTCTACGTTTGAGGAGTTTATGAAGCAGAAGGCAAAAGAGGGCAGATGGCTTACTGTCGGTTTATTAAAAGATGCCTTGGGTCGCAATGAGTTCTTGCCCGGAGAAAATGCCATCTCCATTAATTCTTTCGGGTTTCGCGGTAATGAAACCAGCATTGATAAAAAATACCGGATCCGTATTCTTTGCCTAGGCGATAGCGTGACATTCGGATTCCCTGGGGAGCCCCCGTACCCGGATGCAATCAGTAAAGAGTTATTAGGGCGGGGTTATTCGGTAGAAGTGATTAATGCCGGAGTAGAGGGTTACGCAATAGATAATCTCCGCAAGCGTTTTAGCTATTATTGTAAATTTAAGCCTGACGTAGTTATTTTTTATATAGGTTGGAATAACCTATATTCCGAAGAAAGCGGCCATAATTTAGAAAGAGGTTTTTTAGACAAAGCCCAACATTATTCGAATTTCCTGAGGCTGGGCACTAAAATTATTAATTTGATGCGTTTGGCATTGACCCGCTCGGCTCATTGTAAACCGGGTACCCTGCAAGACAAAGAATATCGCAAGGTCGAGATTAATTTTAATCCGGTTTTTACCGCGAGATTGGAAGTCCTGATCCGGGATTTTAAGGAAAAAGACCAACGGACAAAAATAGTCCTTTTGACATTACCTTCATTATTTGATCCATACCGGCAGCCCGATAACCAAACGTTAAGCATCGGCCATCTACCCGAATTCACCAATAACGCATTTGTGTTGGCGTCTATGGTTTATATTTACAATGATTCGCTTCGTAGATTGGCTAAGGGCGGTGGGTATTACCTTATTGACCTGGAGAAATATAGTGATGATAAATTAAACCCGAAAAATAGTTATTTTTTCGATTCCTGTCATTTATATCCCAAAGCTTATAAACTCATAGGCAATTATATAGCGGAAGGGCTTATTAAAGAAAAAATTATAGATTAAATATTATGTGCGGAATCGCGGGTATGTTTCATTACAGGAATTCCAGATTCATTGAAGAGGGCCTTTTGGTCAAGATGAGGGATTCGATGGTACATCGTGGCCCGGACGGGGCCGGGGTATGGATATCTTCCGATAAAAAGGTGGGATTGGCTCACCGGCGCCTTGCTATTATTGATTTATCCGCTGAGGCGGCGCAGCCGATGTCAAATGAGGATGGCAGTTTGTGGATATCTTTTAATGGCGAGATCTATAATCATCTTGAGGTCCGCAACGAATTAAACCAAAGAGGCACGCATAGATGGAAGACCGGGCATTCTGACACCGAGGTGATTCTGCATGCTTTCGAAGAATGGGGCATTGAGTGCTTAGAGAAGTTACGCGGCATGTTCGCATTCGCGCTTTGGGACGCTAAGAGCCGTGATCTATGGCTTGTGCGTGACCGTCTAGGGATTAAGCCGCTCTATTATTCAATTGGTCAGGGTAGTATTGTTTTTGCCTCTGAAATAAAAGCTATTTTAGAGAACCCTGAGCAAAAACGCGCCGTAGACGAGGAGGCATTTTTTCATTATCTTTCTTTTTTGACGGCTCCGGCGCCTCAGACCCTTTTTGAAGGTATACGTAAGCTCCCATGCGGAAGATGGCTCAGGGTTGATAAGGACGGACAGGTTACTGAGCGTCAATATTGGGATGTGTGGGATAATGTGCGGCCGCTTACTGATTCTTCGGAGGAGGATATTGCGGATATC